>JAFZWH010000059.1 GCA_017617415.1 Victivallales bacterium
AGGAATTGCAGAAACGGCTCGGTGACGCGCATGTGGTGGTCTGCGGGCTGGGTGGTCTCGGCTCGAATATCGCCATCGCGTTGGCGCGTGCTGGCGTCGGCCATCTCCATCTCATCGACTTCGACTGCGTGGATCTCTCGAATCTGAATCGCCAGCAGTATTTCGTGTCGCAGCTCGGAATGCCCAAGACGGAGGCGATGCGGGAGAATCTTCGGCAGATCGCCCCATACTGCGAGGTCCTCACCGACCAGGTGAGGATGACTTCCGAAAATCTTACACAACTACTTATAAATGAACAAGTTGTGTGTGAGGCTTTCGATTCTCCCGAAGCCAAGGCGATGCTGGTCAATGGCGTTTTGGAGCATTTCCCGAAGACGTGGCTGGTCGCTGGCAACGGCATGGCGGGCCTCGAAGATGCGAACCGCATCCAGACACGACGCATCTCTTCCCATTTCTTCCTCTGTGGCGATGGCGAAAGCGACGTGAAGTCGTGCGGCTCGCTCTTCGCCGCCCGTGTGATGGCCTGCGCCGCCCACCAGGCACTTACCGTAATTCGCATCTTGGCGGGCCGGGTGTAGTGCCTGGGCAGCAGTGCGGGCTTGTTGCCGGTGTTGCCGCGCGGGACGCACGGCTGCAAAACCATCCCTCATTCCTCATCCCTCATTCCTCATTCCTCATTTTATGAAAGATCCGCTGATTTTGGGAGGTCGCGAGTTCGGCTCGCGCTTCATTCTCGGTTCGGGAAAGTACTCGTTGAAGTTGATTGAGGCGGCGGTGAACCACGCTGGCGCGGAAATCATCACGCTGGCAGTGCGTCGTGCGAACACCGCCGAACACGAGAACATCCTGGATTACATCCCGAAGGGCGTGACGCTGCTGCCCAACACCTCTGGCGCACGCAATGCGGAGGAGGCGGTGCGCATCGCGCGGCTCGCCCGTGAATTGGGCTGCGGCGACTTCGTGAAGATTGAGATTATGCGCGACTCGAAGTACCTTCTGCCCGACAACCAGGAGACCATCCGTGCCACGGAAATTCTCGCCGCCGAAGGTTTTGTGGTGATGCCATACATGTATCCCGACCTGAATGTCGCCCGCGACCTCGTGAAGGCTGGCGCCGCCGCCGTGATGCCACTCGGGGCTCCCATCGGCTCGAATCGTGGCTTGGCTACCAAGGCATTTGTGCAGATCCTCATTGACGAAATCAACCTGCCGGTGATTGTGGATGCCGGCATCGGACGTCCCTCGCAGGCGTGCGAAGCGATGGAGATGGGCGCCGCCGCCATCATGGCCAACACCGCCTTGGCGACCGCAGGAGACATCCCCCAGATGGCCAATGCCTTCCGTCTTGCCATCGAGGCTGGCCGTGCGGCTTATCTCGCGGGACTCGGACGTGTCCTCGAACGCGGCGCCTCCGCTTCCGATCCCCTGACTGGTTTCCTTCACGAGTAGGATGCACTTTGGGGCGGGAGAGGCTTGCACTGCGTGCGTCGCCCCTCCCGCCCCAAACCCCACCCTCCCCGTGGGGAAGCTACGCTCCTGGAGGGGAGGGCCAAGGCGCTGAGCGCCTTTCCCTCCCCTCCAGACCACCTCTCCCCATCTGCGGAGAGGGGAAAAGGTTCTGCAACCGCGCCTCCTGGCACGGCACATCCCGCAGGTGGTTTGGCAGGGAAAGAATGAGACAACCATGGACAACCTATTTTTCATCGATTCGGATTCTCTTTCTCCTGAGGCGCTGAAGCGCAAGCACGAGTTGGAGAACAACCCCGCCTCGCGTCGGGACATCATGGAGTATCTCCCTGGCATGGAGGTAATTCACTCCGATGTGCGCAATCAGGTGATGGAGCGCGTGGCGCAGTATGAACCCGCCCGCTACGCCAGCCGTGATGTGATGCGCGCCCTGGAGCACGAAAATTGCTCCATCGAGGATTTCCAGGCACTGCTCTCGCCCGCCGCCGAGCCGTTGCTGGAGCAGATGGCACAGCGTGCCCGCCGTGAAACCAGCCGTCACTTCGGCAATACAGTGTATCTTTTTACTCCGCTGTATATTGCGAATTACTGCGAGAACTACTGCGTCTATTGCGGATTCAACTGCTACAACCACATCCGTCGGATGAAACTCACGATGGAGCAGGTGGAGCACGAGATGCAGGTGATCGCGGCGTCGGGAATGGAGGAGGTCCTGCTGCTGACTGGCGAGAGCCGCGCGATGAGCGACGTGAATTACATCGGCGAGGCGTGCCGTCTCGCCCGCAAGTATTTCAAGATGGTCGGTGTGGAGGTCTATCCGCTGAATACCGACGAATACCGCTTCCTCCACGAATGCGGAGTGGACTATGTGACGGTCTTCCAGGAGACCTACGACACCAAACGCTACGAGGAACTGCATCTCTTGGGACACAAGCGCGTCTGGCCATATCGCTTTGATGCCCAGGAGCGCGCATTGATGGGCGGGATGCGCGGCGTCGCTTTCTCCGCGCTTCTGGGGCTTGCGGATTTCCGCAAGGACGCCCTGGCGACCGCCCTTCATGCGCATTTCCTCCAGCGGAAATATCCCTACGCGGAGATTTCGCTCTCCTGTCCACGGCTGCGGCCCATCGTGAACAATGAAAAAATCAACCCGCAGGACGTCCACGAAAAGCAACTCTGCCAGATTCTCTGCGCCTATCGCATCTTCCTGCCATACGCGGGAATCACGGTCTCCTCGCGCGAAAGCGCCACCTTCCGCAATGGCATCGTGAAGATTGCGGCCACGAAGATTTCGGCGGGCGTCTCCACAGGCATCGGCGACCATGAGAGCAAATACCACGGCACCCAGGCAGAGGAGCAGGGCGACGAGCAGTTCGAGATCGCCGACGGCCGTAGCCTGAAGAAGATGTATCAGGACATGGCCGCCGAGGAACTCCAGCCCGTGCTGAACGACTACCTGTATTTGTAAAAGGTTAGAGGTTAGGGGGTAGAGGTTGCCCCTGGTTCTCGCTCGCGTGTGAGCGAGCCTGCCTCGGCCAATCAGGGGTGCGGGGGCAGTGCCCCCGTAAGGTTTGTAGATAATGAACACCGAAATCTACATCACCAATCGCCATCTCTGCCAGGACGACCTGGTGGAACGCATCGCGCTTCTGGCGGCGCATCACCCGCAATATATTATTCTGCGAGAAAAGGACTTGCCAGAAAACGAATACAGGATGCTCGCCGAACGCGCCATCGCGGCCTGTGCGCCTTCGGACGTGACCTGCGTCCTGCATACGTTTGTGGCTGTGGCGCGGCGTGTGAATCACCCCGCGATACATCTGCCGATGACGGTTTTGCGTACGCTCTCCGAGGCCGACCGCCGTTGGTTCCAAGTGCTGGGTGCCTCCTGCCATTCCGTCGAGGAGGCCCTGGAAGCGCAAAGACTGGGTTGCACCTATATCACGGCGGGGCATGTCTTCCCCACAGAATGCAAAGCCGACGTGCCTGCGCGTGGCCTCCAATTCCTCCACGAGGTCTGTCAGGCGGTGGCCATTCCTGTCTATGCCCTCGGGGGTATCACGCCTGAAAACCGTATGGCGTGCCTGACTGCAGGCGCGGCGGGCACCGCCGTGATGTCGTCCGCCATGCGGTCTGAAGTTTAAAGTCAAAAGGTTACAGGTTAAAGTTTACGTCTGGCTTCCACGTTGATATAAGGAAATCACTCGTTGGAGGGCTGGACGGGTTTTAGCGGCACGACCAGGTGGAACTGTTCTTCTTTGGGATAGTCCCGCATGTCATAAACTGTGTTGCTAAGGCGGAAGCCATGGACGACGTGCGGGGCTTTATTGATTTCTACTTGGTACGGCACTTCGCCAGTTTCGTAGCCAAAGGGCTTCCCCGTGACGTTGCTCGTCGGGATTTCGCCCAGGAAGTCCAGCGTCTCAGGCAGTTGCCCGTCATGCGTGTCGCGATAGTGGACAATCTCCCAAGCCACTTCGGCTTGCCGCCGCCGATCGTGGACGACATCGAATTTCATGGTGGCTTTGTCGATGGCGGGCAATAACATGCCGCTCAGGAGAAAAAACCGCTCCATCAAAGATTTTGCGGCGGTTTGGGTAAGCGCATGGATTTTATCGTAAGGATGCGGATTCTGCTGGAGATATTCGATATTCTGGCGGATAAACTCCATTCTGAAGAGGGAATCAAACTTGAGAATCCACCGATAAAACGTCAACGCGGGATTGGGATGACGGGACGGAATGTGCGATGGCTCGTCTCCACTGCAGAGTTTATTCAGATTATCGGGGGCGTTCCAGATGTATTTGATGGTGTCGTCAAAACAACTGGACTCGTCGGCCATTGCCTTCATGGCATGGAAATTCCAGTCTGGCTCGTCGCCCAGGAGTGCCAGCCAATCCTCGCGGGACCAATGGGCATGGTCAAGCGTGGTGGCTAGGGCGTCAATACGGATGGCCTCGATGGCGATGCCGACCATTGCGGAAATGAGGGTGTCACCTGACAATGCCTCATCCCGCAGGAGTTCCAAACCATGGTTGCACTGGCGGACAATTTCTGGATTGTCAGAATTAGCCTGCATCTTCAGAGCCAGGAACCGCGCACCCTTGCGGAAGGTAGCCAATTCAGGCAGCAGGATGGCGTAGACGGTGTCGTCTGGCCAGTCGTGTGCGATATGCTGGGCTGGAAGTGCCAGCCAGGCATCCAGTGACTGGACGAATTCCGCGTTGTCGTGCAAGAAGTCCTGATATCTTGAGGCAAGTTCATCGGCGGGCGTGTCTGGCCAGAGGTCTTTAATGGGCTCTTCATTGAGTTTCTTGGCATGGGCGATGAGGCTCTTCAGTGGTTCGTCCTCCAGGGAAAAGCCACTCTCCACGCGGGCACGGTAGTCCGACAACTCCATCGGTAATCCGACAAGTTTGGCGATGGCCTCGCGTTGCTGGTCGATTTGAATCATCAGGCGATGATCCTCGACATGGAAACGCCAGTTCACCCAGGCGAAAATCACCAGTGGTATCAGCGTGTAGGCCATGCGAAAAGTCGGACGTGGAGGAAGAAGGAATATTGCTAATAATAACATAAATATTTTTATATTAATAAGATAATTATAATTTATTTTCATCTCTCCAAGAGCGCCGAAACCTGCGGCCACTTCTATCAGGAAGAGCAGCAGGGCGATTGCAAGAAGGCCAAGTGACAGCCAGCGGCGCTTTCGCCAGGCGTGCGTCAGCAGTGCCAGCACGCCACAGGGGATGAGAAGAATGCTGCATCCGATTGCCTCGCAGATTCTCACCCCCCGCCGTGAAATTCGTTCTCGCAGGAGATTGCTGAACGCAACAATCAAGAGGGACAAGGCGTAAAGTCCTATCCCGCCGCACGTGCAGAACACGATCCAGCCGCGGTGGAGTATCGTCCCCTGCAATTGGAACAGCAGCAGCCAGAGGCAAAAAGGCCAGGCGGCCAGCAGGATGCCAAGTGCCAGCAACAAGCCTGCGTAGGGGTCTTTGGTGAAGAAGAGGCTGCGCAGGATGGTTCCTGGAATACTGCGTTGCGGTTGCTGGATGTCGCTTGGCATTCTAACTTCCTGACTACGGGTTGATTTTCTTCACCACGGCGAGGGAGCGCTTGGCTAGGTCGGCCATCTTGACGGACATGAATTCAGAGAATTCGGCCTGGATGGTGTCGTGGAGTTGTGGTGCGAGGATTCCGCCGAAGTCGCGGCGTCCACGGGCGAGGCCGGTGATGGCTCCGGTGGTGGCACCGTTGCAGTCGGTGTCGTAGCCGCAGGAGACTGCGGTCTCGACAGTACGGTCGGGGTCCATTCCGCCCATCAGCAGCGCATAGACGCAAATCATCGCGTTGTTGATGGTGTGGACGGGCGACATATTGGGGCACTCCTGCTCCACCCACGTCATGAAGGACTCCACGTCGGGTTGTTCGTCGGCGACCTTCGCCATCGTGCGGCGGATTTTCTCGGCGAGACGGCACTTGGCGGGAATCTGCGCGAGGCCTGCCTCAATGAGTTTCAGCGGGTCGCTGGTCACGAAGGCGGCAGCCTCGACAGCGGCGATGAACATCTCGCCATAGATGCCGTTGCGCTCGTGGGTCCAAGAGGCGTCGCGCCAGGCGAACTCGGCGGCCTGTTCGGGTTTGCCAGGCGAGGCGAAGCCGAAGAAGTCCGCGCGAATCTGCGCGCCGATCCACTCGCGGTAGGGGTTGTTCCAGGTGCGCAGGAGTTCGCGGTCGAAGCCGTCCTTCATATTGCAACGGAACATATTGTAATTCAGAAGCGCCTGGCGTTCAGCAGTGCAGACGAACGCCATCGGCAGACGATGATTCCACAATTCCGCGACGTCGTGCGAGGTGAAGCCCTTGCCGTGGATTTCCAGTAGGAGCAAACCGATGAGCGTGTAGCAGATGTCGTCGTCCTCCTCCATGAACTGGATGTTCTCCTTGCAGGAGCGCGGACAGCCGATTTCCAGACCATCGCCGACGTCTTTCATCGAGAAGAAGTCCCGCAACGGCCACTGTCCGCGGTTCTCCAGATATTTGCGGATGGCGCGGAAAGTCTGCCCCATCCCCATGCCCTCGACTGGCTTGCCCAACGCGCAGCCGACGGCCCGCCCTGTCCAGCCACCATGGAGGCGGTCCAGCAGGGCGTCATCATCTAATGCACAGGCAGGCAGGGCGACTGGCGCGGGACGGGCCGCGTGGATGGCCTCCAGTTCCGAGGGCTCCTCGTAACGGAACTCTGGCGAGACCTCCAGGGACTTGAGTTTCGCATAGAGTTCGAGGACCTTCTGGTCGTTGTCGGCATTGCGGTCGAGCGCCAGGAACTCCTGGCGGATTGCATCCGTGCCCAGACAACCTTGTTCCTTGCAGAGGGTGATTTCGTCGTTGAGCAGATCGTAGGGATTGGCCCAGCCAGTGATTAACATAGTCAAAAGTTTAAAGGTTAAAGGGTAAAGTTGATTGTCAAATTCTTGCTTTCGCACGAGCGTAGCCGTGCAAAATTCCCTGTGGGTTGGGATAGGGGGTGCAGGGGGAAAGGGGAGGAAACGAAGTTTCCTCGCCCTTGC
>JAFZWH010000060.1 GCA_017617415.1 Victivallales bacterium
ATCTCGGTGATGCGCGGCACCCCGCTGATGCTTCAGATTCTGATGATCTTTTTCGGGCCGTATTACCTCTTCAAGATGTCTTTGAGCGACGCCTACCGCTTTCCGGCGGTCATCATCGCCTTCTCACTGAACTACGCCGCCTATTTCGCGGAAATCTACCGCGCGGGCATCGAGTCCATCCCGATTGGCCAGTACGAGGCCGCGAATGTCTTGGGCTACAGCAAATTGCAGACATTCTTCAAAATCATCCTCCCGCAGGTGGTCAAGCGGACGCTGCCGCCGGTGACCAACGAAATCATCACTCTAACCAAAGACACCTCGCTGGCTTTCGCCATCGCCTGCACCGAGATGTTCACCACCGCCAAACAGCTGGCCTCCGCGCAACGCTCGATGGTGCCGTATATCGCGGCGGCGGTCTTCTACTACATTTTCAACTTCGTGGTCGCCTTCTTTATGGAACGTTGCGAGAAAAAGCTGTCGTATTATAGGTAAGTCTCTTATTTGGAGTATATTATGTCAATTTTTGAAGTCTCCCATCTCAGCAAGAGCTTCGGTGACCTGGAAGTTCTCAAGGACATCTCGGTGACCATCAACCAGGGCGAGATCGTCTCCATCATCGGTCCCTCCGGCAGTGGCAAATCCACCTTCCTGCGTTGCGCGACGCTACTGGAGCGCATGGAGCACGGCACGATGAAGTACCATGACGAGGTGGTCTGCGAGGAGAAAGATGGACAGGGAGCGGTCTATGCTCCGCCGAAGACGCTTCGGAAGCTGCGGTCGCTCTTCGGGCTGGTCTTCCAGAATTTCAATCTCTTCCCACATTGGACGGTTCTGAGGAACGTCACCGATGCGCCGATTTCGGTGCAGGACCGTCCGAAGGACGAGGTGTTGGCCGCCGCGCACCAACTGCTCAAGCGCATGGGGCTGGACACCAAGGAGGAGGCCTATCCCTGCCAACTTTCCGGCGGGCAGCAGCAGCGCGTCTCCATCGCGCGTGCGCTGATTTCCAAGCCGGTGATTCTCTTCTTTGACGAACCGACCTCCGCGCTGGACCCCGAATTGACGGGTGAGATTCTCAAGGTCATCAAGGACCTGGCCGCCGCGCACATGACGATGGTCATCGTTACCCACGAAATCGAGTTCGCACGGCATGTCTCCGACCGCGTGATCTTCATGGCGGACGGCGTGATTGTGGAGCAGGGACCGCCGGAGGAAGTCATCGGGAATCCGAAGCAGCCGCGCACTCAGGCGTTCCTGCGGAAACTCAGCCGCGAGAACTGATTTCGCGAGAACTTATCGGTTGAGACGCCAGGCCAAAAGCGAATAGCGTTGTGTTGGAGTGTCGTTGCGCACGGCGGTCTTGACGGAATATTCGCTGCCAAGCAGGATATAGAGTTTTTTTGCACGCGTCATTCCTGTGTATAGCAGATTGCGTTGCAGCATCATATAGTGCTGCGGCAGGAGCGGCATGATGACGCAGGGGAACTCGCTGCCCTGCGACTTATGGATGGTGATGGCGTAGGCGTGGAGCAATTGTCCGCAGTCGGCGGCCTGATATTCGACTTTCGCCTGGTCGAAGAGCACCTGGAAGGACCTGGTGGCGGGATTGACCTCGATGATGCGTCCCATCTCGCCGTTGAAGACCTGCTTCTCATAGTTGTTCTTGGTCTGCATCACGCGGTCGCCCAGCCGGAAGACGCGCGGCGGATCGGAGTTGAGCGTGAGTTCCGGCTTGTCCGGCGACGGCGGGTTGAGCACTGCCTGGAGCTCATGGTTCAGGGCGATGGTGCCGCATTCGCCACGGCGCATCGGCGTGAGTACCTGGATGTCCTCCAGCGGATTGAAGCCGAAGAACTGCGGAACGCTTCGGCTGACCAGGCTCGCGATGAATTCGGCGGTCTTCTCCGGATCCTCGCCCGCGTAGAAGTAGAAGTCGCCCCGCGTGCCACGGGGAGGATTGGTCAGTTGGGGAACAATGCCGCAGTTGACCTCGTGCGCGCTGGTGATGATGCGGCTGCCCGCTTCTTGACGGTAGATCTGCTTGAGTTCGGTGACCGGGACGCGGCCGCAGGAAATCAGGTCGTGGAGGACGGCGCCCGGTCCGACGGAGGGCAGCTGGTCCTTGTCTCCGACCAGCACCACATGGGTGCCGGGGCGAACTGCGCGGAAGAGCGATCGCGCCAGGGGCACGTCCAGCATCGACACTTCGTCCAGAATCAAGAACTTGCAGGGCAGGGGGGTGTCTGGATTGAAGGCGAAGCCCTTGAGCTTGGTGTTGTATTGCAGGAGTCGATGGATGGTGGTGGCGGGCTGCCCAGTCGCCTCGCTGAGCCGCTTTGCGGCCCGGCCCGTCGGTGCCGCCAATTTCACCGACCAGCCACGCGCCAGCGCGGCCTTGACCATCGCCGCCACGGTGGTGGTCTTGCCCACGCCTGGTCCGCCAGTCAGGATGGACAATGGCGAGGCGAGCGCACAACGCACCGCCTGAAGTTGCTCGGCGTTGAGGCGTAGATTGCCTGAAAAGCCCGGCAAGGACTGCGAAGAATAGCTTGTGCTCGGTGTTTTTAATAATATCTTAAGTATTTCTGCAAGTTGTATTTCTGCATAATATAATTGCGGAAGATAGCAATCGGGCTCGGAGGCGATTTCGGCGGGGACATTCTCCTCGCGGATGAGACCATTTCGGAGTGCCTCGTCATAGCCATTCTGGAGTGCCTCGGGCGGTTGTGCGACAAGGCGTTCGGCTTCCTCGAAGAGTTTGCTTTTTGGGAGGCAGATCTGCCCGTCCTGCTGTGCCTGGTCGAGCGTGTAGGCGAGGGCGGCGCTGCAGCGGAACGGCGAGTCCGGGGCGATGTTCTGGCTGAGGGCGAAGCGGTCGGCGGTCAGGAAGCCCACGCCTTCGATTTCCGTGGCGAGCCGGTAGGGGTTCTTGCGCACGATTTCCGGAGCGGAGTGCGCACCATACTTCTGGATGACCTTTTCCGCCAGGTTGGGCGTCAGTCCAATGCCTTGAAGGAAAATCATCGCCTCGCGCGTGTCGGCGCTTTTCTGCCATGCCTCCTGCAGCTGCTTGAGCTTCATGGCGCCGATGCCGTGGACCTCGCGCAGTCGCCAGGACTCTTTCTCCAACACTTCCAGAGTCTGGTCGCCGAAGTGCTTGACGATGTCCTTGGCCAGTTTGGTGCTGATGCCAGGGACCGACGATGCGAGGTATTTCTCAATGCCATTGGCGCTGGTGGGCAACTGCACCCGGCAGTTTTCCACTTGAAATTGCCGACCGAACTGCGAATGGTCCATCCAATGGCCCGTGACTTCGATGCGCACGCCGGGTTGCACGCCACTGAGACTGCCGGCCAGCACCGCCTCGCCCGCGCCGCCATCGCGTTTCAGCCGCAGCACCGCGTAGCCATTGTCGGGATTGGCGAAGACCACCCGCAGAACCTCGCCGGTCAGCGAAGTCTCCGTCGGCAGCGGCCCGGCTGTCGGAGAGGCTGTCCGGCGGGCAAAGGGCAACTGCGGGGAGTTTGGCGAAGATGGTCGACGACGGAAGGGCATTCGGGCAGTGATGCAATCGGCGGGGCGAAAAGCCCCTGGGGTCTCATGTAAAATTTTGGGGAACTATACCATTAACTTGTCATCATGATTTTCCAACAGCAGTCATGGTCATTGGGGGGCACGTAAAATTTTCGTGGGAAAAAGTTCTAAGCAAATTAACGATATAAATCCCACAATTTGGGTTTGGGGATGATTGGCAGGCGCAAAAGGTATTATAGTTTGTCAAATGCAATCAGGTGCGTTTCTTTTTTTATTCTCTGGATAATTTTGCCATGTTGCCACAGAACATCAACATCTCCCGCGAGGAACTGCTCAAGCAGGACTTCTCCATCCGTCGTATCAACGAGTCCGCCACCACCCTGAAGTCCCCGCTGGCGGACGACGTGAATTTCGTGGAGGAGAACGAATACATCAACTACTATGCGGACGAAAATTACAACCGCGAGTTGCGCGAGCAGGGGCTGAAGATCCCCGCCTTCGTGGCGGCCGGCCCGCGCCGCACCATCTACCACGACCCCAAGTGGACGACGGCCGCGATCATGACCTGCGGCGGGCTGTGCCCCGGACTCAACGACGTCATCAAAGGCTTGGTCAACACCCTCTATTACTTCTATGGCGTGGACCAGATCTATGGCATCCGCTATGGCTACGCCGGCCTGAATCCCGCCTTCCAGCTCAAGCCGATTCCGCTGGATCCCGATGTCGTGGACACCATCGACAGCCAGGGCGGGACCATCCTGGGTTCCTCCCGCGGCAAGCAGGACACCGAGGAGCTGGTCAAGGCCCTCGACCGCCTGAAGATCAACATCCTCTTCACCATCGGCGGTGATGGCACCCAGCGGGGCGCCCACGAAATCGCCGAGATGTGCCTGAAGCACCACATCCGCTGCAACGTGGTCGGAATCCCCAAGACCATCGACAACGACCTGAACTTCATGGACCGCACCTTCGGCTTCGAGACGGCGGTGCAGGCGGCGTCGAACATCCTGAGTTGCGCCCACAACGAGGCGAAAGGCGCCTACAACGGCGTCGGGCTGGTGCGCGTGATGGGGCGGGACTCCGGATTCATCGCGGCCTATTCCGCGCTGGCGAACTCCCTGGTGAACTTCTGCCTGATTCCCGAGGTCCCCTTCGAACTGGAGGGGCCCGGCGGACTGCTGGAGGCAATGGAGAAGCGCATGGAGAAGAAGCACCATGCCGTCATCGTGGTCGCCGAGGGCGCCGGCCAACATCTGATGGCTGGCGAGAAGCAGCGGGACAAGTCCGGGAATATCCTTCACAACGACATCGGGACCTTCCTGAAGACGCGTCTTAAGCAACATTTTGACTCCAAGGGGCTTGACCTAAACATCAAGTACTTCGACCCCAGTTATGAAATTCGTAGCCTCCCCGCCAACTCCACCGACTCCATCTTCTGCCTGCTTCTGGCCCAACACGCCGTCCATGCCGCCATGGCAGGCATGACGGACCTGGTGGTGGGCAACTGGAATGGCTACTACACCTACGTGCCCATCCCGATGGCGACCTCCGCCCGACGCGCCATCGACCCGCACGGCCAGCTCTGGCAGTCCGTCCTCCTGACAACCCGTCAGGCGCAACTGATGGACAGCCAGCGGGGCAAACCGGCGTGAAAGTTGAGTCCATAGTGCGAAAGCGATAGGAAAAACGCATTAAATGTGATTTTGAATTGCTTTTTTTCCCTGTTTTTCCTATAATTATATCGATTTCTGTTTCACCAACCGAATCCAAACCAGAGACCATGAAGAAGACTTTTACTCTAATCGAACTTTTAGTAGTCATTGCGATCATCGCGATTTTGGCGTCCATGCTGCTGCCCGCGCTTTCCAAGGCGCGCGAAAAGGCGAAGGGCATCAAGTGCGTCTCCAACCAGAAGCAGTGCGTGCTGGGCTTCCTGCTCTATGCGGATGACTTCGGCGGGATGTTCAAGACGCTCCATTCCATCAAAGGCGACGGCGCCGGTTACTGGGGCTGGAAGGCCATCTACGGCGAGGGCAATGCCTATAGCGGTAACAAAGGCTGGTTCAACGAGAACAACCGCACCACGGAGCCGGGCGGCGTCTGCATGCGCTATGTCCAGAATCGTGCGATGGACTGCCCGAGTCATAAGAACTGGAACAACGGCGGTGGTGCCGGCGCGAATTTCTACAACGAGAACGCCTGTTACGCTATCCCGTTCCGCTGGAGGAACTACGGCTCCTGGTCTGGCAATGTCGCCAACGACAAACAAGCGTTCGGTATTACCTTCTCCTATCCGGACAGCCGTGCGGGCGGATTCAGCGGCACCTATGCTGGCGAGTACCAGCGCCTCGAACTCTCCCCTTTGTCGCCTGGCAAGCAGTGGGTGATCTCCGACTCCACCCGGCATCCCCAGGACACCTCCGCCGCCGGTTCCGGCAAGAAGGGCGCCGCCTCTTACTACGCGAACATCGCCGCCCAGACCACCCAGACCACCGAGGGTTTCGCGGAAGCCCCCCACAGTGGCAAGGGCAATCTCGGCTTCTGGGATGGCCATGTGGAGTCGCTTGACCCGCGCGCCATGGCGCAGCTGATGGCATTGCCGGCCGAAATGACCTACGCATACATCTGGGAGACCGCCAAGAGCATGTCCGTCCAATACACCGGTTTAAAGAAATACAACGCACTTTAATCTGAACGGCATATCTGGTCCCCGAAGACGGCGGTTCACCTTCCCGTGAGGTGTGCCGCCGTTTGCGTTTTGAATGTGACAAAAGTGGACAAAATTGCGTAAAAAACCATGTTTGAGGTTGTTTTTTGCAAGATATTTCCTATAATTATTATATCGCTTTTTTTCACCAATACCAATTCCAATTTGAAGACCATGAAGAAGACTTTTACTCTGATTGAACTGTTGGTCGTGATCGCGATCATCGCGATTCTGGCGTCCATGCTTCTGCCCGCGCTCTCGAAGGCGCGTGAGAAGGCCAAGGGTGTGAAGTGCATGAGCAACCAGAAGCAGTGTCTGCTGGGACTTTTGATATATGCCGATGAATTCGGCGGATACATCCAGAGCACCCACGGCTACCAGGCCCCGGATGGCAATGCCTGCTGGTTCTGGAAGGCCATTTACGGCGAGGGCAACATCTACAATGGCAACAAGGGCTGGTTCAACGAGAACAACCGTACCCTATACCCCGGCGCAGTCTGCATGAAGTACATTCCGAACCATATGTTCGACTGCCCTAGCCACAAGAACTGGAATAACGGCGGTGCTGCCCAAACAAACTACTACAATGAGGCTGGCTGTTACGCCCTGCCGTCCCGTTGGGCGAACATGGGCAACTGGGATGGGAACGCGGCTGGACAAGTCGCATTCCATTGGCCGGAGCGTTCGGTGAAGTCTTTCGGCTTCGAGTTCCTGCGCCTTGGAAATGCACCGGTTCCACCCTCGAAGGTCTTCACCGTCTGCGACTCCGCCTGGGATGCTACCCGTAATAATAAAAAGGGCGCCGGCGCATACTGCGTGGATTTCACCACGAACAACCAGGGCAACGGCTTTATCGAGGCTGCGCACTCCGGCAAGGGCAATGTCGGTTTCTGGGATGGCCATGTGGAGTCTCTGACCCCGATTCAGCTGGCGCAGGTTGGCGCCTATTCGTCGGGCACTACTGTAAACTATGCGTATGTCCTGGAACCCGCCAAGGGAGGAATCACGGTGCTTTACAGCGGCCTGAAGAAGCGTAACGAACTTTTCTAAGCGCCCCTTTGCATTTTGCCTGAAATTTCGGCTGCGCATCCTTGAAAAGGACTGCGCAGCCGTTTTTTGTGTATAGGATAGTTTCCCAACATTGGTGCTGAATTAGGCTTAAGTCTCAAGGCTTAAAGTTTACGCTATATTCCCCTTGAGGGTACC
>JAFZWH010000061.1 GCA_017617415.1 Victivallales bacterium
AACCCCGCGGATGTACTGTGGGGCCGGGCAAGTGCCCGGCTCCCGCACGTCGCATTGCGCTGTTCCGTTGCCAAAGAGACGCCGCCCATAACGGGCGTGCCGCATAATATGCCACGCAAAAGACGGATTGCAAGCCCGAACTGCAAAAAAACATGGAAAAAAGCGTTTTTAGTGGTGGAGACATCGAAAAGGGCATCTCCAGGCAGTCTAAAAATATGTCCGCCGGGCGATTCGCCCGGCGGACACTTTACAATAATATTGGATTTGCTAAAAACGCTACTTTTTCTTCGCAGTAGCGTGTTCGAGCGTTAGGGTGCAGGTCGGCTGGTCGCAAACTGCGCTCGGTCCAAAGTATTGGATTGGCCCTGGATAACGGAACTCAATGCCCTTCGCCCAGGCGTCACGCACCTTCGCATAAGTCTTGAAAGGCGCGCCCTTGAGTTCGACGAGGGCCTTCTTGATGACCGGCACGTCCTTGCCATGACGATGCTCCATATTCATCATCATGGTCAGCGGGATTCCGCCCGCGATCCACTGTTCCACCGGAGCGGCGGTATTGCGCACGCTGGACATGTAACCGGTCACGCCGGCGTTGAGCAGCGCACTGGCGTTGTAGCCCAAGCCGTAGCAGTAGTTGGCGTCGAAGTTGGACGGGGCGGCGCAGCGGCCCTCGTAGCCGAAGAAGTGGCACTGTGCGGAGAACTTGATTTTCTTCTCAGCCTTGGCGTTGAGCGCCTTGATGCGGGCGGCAATCATGTCGGCCAGAAGCTTCTCGGTCTCGATCTTGGAGACCTGGACATTTCCGTGAGCATCGCGGTCGGCCAGTAGCTGAGCCTTGACGAAGGCGGGCAACGAGGCAAAGACCTTCTTGGTATCCTTCGAGAGCTTCTTCTCCACGAAGGCGGCCTTCTGCTCGACGGTGTCCAGGGCGTTGAAGGCCTTCTCGCTCTTGGCCAGCAGGTCGTTGAGCTCGGCGATGAGGACCTTGATTTCGGGCACGAACTCGATGAGCCCCTCGGGAATGAGCACCACGCCGAAATTCATCTTGTTCTTCGCGCGGTCCACCACGGTCTTCGTGAGGTCATCCACGATTTTGGCCAGCGAGAACTTTTTGGCCTCGACCTCCTCGGAGACAATGCACGCCTGCGGGTGCGTCTGCAGCGCGCACTCCAGGGCGATATGGGAGGCAGAGCGGCCCATCAGTTTGATGAAATGCCAGTACTTACGGGCGGAGTTTGCATCGCGCATGATGTTGCCGATCAGCTCGGAATAGACCTTCGTGGCAGTATCGAAGCCGAAGGAAACCTCGATCCAGGCGTTCTTGAGGTCACCGTCGATGGTCTTCGGGCAGCCGATGACCTGGATGCCGGCCTTCTTGGCCAGGAGATACTGCGCCAGCGTGCAGGCGTTGGTGTTGGAGTCGTCACCGCCGATGATCACGATGCCAGTAATGCCTTCCTTCTTGCAATTGGCCAGGACCTTCTCGAACTTCTCGTCGGTGTCGAGTTTGGTGCGACCGGAGCGGATCATGTCAAAGCCGCCAGTGTTGCGGTAGGCATTGATGGTCTTGGCATCCAGCTTAATGAAGTCGCCGTTGATGAGGCCGTCGGGACCACCCAGGAAACCGTAGAGTTCATTCTTCGCATTGAGGGCCTTGAGGCCGTCGAAAAGCCCCGCGATGACATTGTGTCCGCCAGGGGCCTGTCCGCCAGAGAGGATGACACCGACCTTGATGGCCTTGGGGGCCTTTGTGGGCTTCTTGCCGGCGACGAACTCGATCACGGGCAAACCGTAGGTGTCAGGAAAGAGTTTCTTGATGGCGGCCTGGTCAGCCACGGACTTGGTGGCGGCGCCTTTCTTCGCGGTCGCAAACGGTCCGCATTTGGCGAGCACTTTCGGAAGATGAGGCTGATACGAGGCACGGGCAATCTGCAGTGGTGAAATCTCACTCATGGATGCAATTTTCCTAAGTACGGTTGGAATGGTTGGAATGATTCTCGGAAGAAAAAAGAAACTTTCGTGTACTATAAATCAATTATGTCGATTTGACCGCAGAAATCCAAGTGTTTCTCATTTTGACTTTATATTAAGCCACGATTTCAATTCCCCCTTCCAAAACATATTCTCCTATGCGAATTCAAATTCTAGGCACAGCGGCGGCCGAGGCGTGTCCGGCCATCTTCTGCGAGTGCGAGAACTGCCGCGAAATCCGTCGCAAGGGTGACCCGCGCGATGTGCGCAGACGCGCATCCTATCTCCTGGACGACGATACGCTAATTGACTTCGGACCCGACGCCTTCTTCCAGGCCACCACATTCCAGATTGACCTGACGAAAATCCAGCGGATTCTCTTCACCCACGCGCATCTGGACCACCAGAACGCCACCGACTTAATGTGGCGCCACCGCGGATACAGCCAATGTACCAGATCTCTGAAGGTTTTCGGCAGCCACTACACGCTGAGCATGCTCCTGCACCGTCTGACCGCCGAAGGCGAGTCCGTCTCCTTTGACGAAGTGCTCGTGGAGCCTGTCGCGCTTCACGCCTATCAGCCGTCCACCGACGGCGACCTGGAAATCCTCCCGCTGGAGGCCGACCACGCCCCCGGCAAGGCCCCGATGCTCTACTTGCTGACGCGAGGCGGCAAGACCCTGCTCGTCGGCAACGACACGGGCTATTTCCTGCCGGAGGTCTGGAAGCACCTGGAAGGCAAGCATATCGACATCGCCTTGCTGGACTCTACGTCCTCCTTGAAATACGCCAACCAAGAACGCGGTCACATGGGCGCCGCGATAGTTGTCAAGGTCGCCGAAAGACTGCGTGAGATGGGCTGCGCGGATAAAGCCTCCCGCCTCGTGGCCACGCACTTCAGCCACAACGGCAATTCCATCCACAGCGAGTTGGAGGCGTACTTCGCTCCACACCACATCGAGGTCGCCTATGACGGCCTGGTCTTTGAACTCTAATGTCTCTGCGCGTCAAAATCCTTGGTTCCGGAACCGCCAACGGCTTCCCCAGCCCATTCTGCGACTGCGAGACTTGCCGACGAGCACGCGCATCGCAGGACCCACGCGACCTACGCAGACGGACCTCGTATCTCATTGACGACGACACCATCGTGGACTTCGGACCGGATGCCTACTGGCAGTCCGTCACCTTTGGCATGGAACTGCACCGGGTAAAGCGCATCCTCCATACGCATCGTCACGGTGACCACATCAATCCCGAGCTATTGACCTACCGCCGCAATGGCTGGTCAATGAACCACACGCGTCTGAAGCTCTTTGCCAGCAAGCCCACGCTCATCGCCTTGCAGGTCTGGGCACTTCAGAACGAAGGCGTGCGGTCTTTCGATGAAATGGACATCGACGAGGTGTGCCTGATCGCTGGCCAAGAGGTCACGGACGGCGACCTGGACATCCTGCCTTTGCCCGCCAAACACCACAACATTGAGGCACTGGTCTATCTCCTCAACCGAAACGGGCGTAGTGTCTTCATCGGAAACGACTCAGGATACTATCCTGAGGAAACCTGGAAAGCCCTGGAAGGCAAACATATCGACTTGGCATTTTTGGACTCCACCTTCGGAATTTACCAGGCCGACTACGACCGCGACCACATGGGCGCAGCCACCACCGTCCGCGCAGTTGCCAGACTTCGCGAAATGAAATGCCTCACCGATGCGTCGCAGGTTTTCGGAATCCACTTCAGCCACGCCGGGCATGCGCTTCACGGCGATCTGGAGGCGTACTTCACTCCTCACCATATCGGCGTCGCCTACGATGGGATGGAGGTTGCCACCCGTTAAGGCAATTCCCCGGCAGTTTGGCAATTGTCCCATATATTAACATTTGAAACATGTCAAAAACGTCTGCCAGTGTTTTTCGCTTAATCCACGATCCCGCACCATGAATCAGCGAATACTTCAAGCCCTCAAGGCCAACCGTGACTGGTTCCTGAACTCCGGCGTGCTGTCCCAGCCTGACGGCTTCTGGGGCGTGGCCGAACGAATGCTTCTGGCCAGCAACAACGAGGCACTGCAACAGACGCTGGACTCTTTCCCGTCGTGGACGCAAAAGCCGGGCGGCTATGTCATCGAGCAACGACGGGCGGACTGCAACTTCCAGTGCGCGTGGTATTTCCTGCAAATGGCGAAGCTTTTCGACCACGCCCGGAACGCCAGCGTAGGCAACAATCTTCTGGAATATCTCTACTGCCACAGCGGACTGCTTTCCCACCACAAACGCAATGAGCCGTATCCCCTCGGATGCTGGAACTGGAGTCACATCCGCTGGACACCCAATGTTTACTACGATGACAACGCATGGTGCATTATTCTTGCATTAGACATCGCCGAAGAGTACCCCGAATTGGACGACAAATTCCAAATGCGCCACTATGCCGTGGCTGGCGCACAGGCGCTCTATCAGGCTTTTGCGGCGAATTTCCCTGATGAACAGCCGGACTTTCAACCACGCTGGCTCGGCAACCTGCGCCTTCCGCACTGGGGAGGACTGGCCGCCGCCGCGCTGGCAGCCGCCTGGCCGTTTGCCGCCTCAGAGGAAAAGGACAACTGGAATCGCCAAATCGGCACCTATTTCGACTATGTTCGCGAACGGATCGACACCTGGAACTGCAGCGAATTGTGCTATTCATTATTGGCAGTCGCCCACTGTCATCGACTTCCGGATTTCATTGACCGACTGCTTCCGCTGGCGCAAACCCTTGCCGCGCACATCGTCGCACGCATGGCTCCCGGCAGCTGTCTGCTGCCTGCCGAACACTACGAGGCGCCCTCCGGCACCCAGTTGGTCGATTTAATCTACACGATGAACTTCGCAGTGGTCGCCTTCTCACAGTTTACCAGACTCACCGGAGGCAAGAATTTCCGGCAGCTTCTCCTGGACATTGTAGAATTTTTGGTGGACATCCAGGATACCGCCGATAGTCCCCAATTGAAAGGATGTTGGCGCGGAATGTTCGACCTGACTACCCGTCAATGGGGTGGAGGCAACCACTATGAAGGAGGTGCCGACAGCATCTACACTGGATGGACCAACGCCCCCATCGGCTGGAGCCTGGCACAACTGCTTTTGGACCAGGAAACCAGCGAAAAATGGATTTGCTAATACACAACTTCCTAATTATAAATAACTAACAACAATTCAACCCGAGGACCCATCATGTTTTTCACAGGTTTCGCCGACGAGGCATCTCCAGATTTCGCCACTCAGATTAAAGCCACCAAAGAATTGGGCTGGAACAACATCGAGGCCCGTAACATCGGCGGAAAGATGCTCGGCACGATGAGCGACGAGGAGTTCGAAAAGGTCGAGCAGCTGCTCGCGGAATCCGGCGTCAAAATCAACTGCTACGGCAGTGCGATTGCGAACTGGAGCCGCCATCCCCGCAAGGAAGAGGACTTCGAAGCCAGCAAGCAGGAACTCCTGACCGCCCTCCCCCGCATGAAAAAGCTGGGCATCAAGCTGGTGCGCGGGATGTCTTTCTTGGTGCCCAAGGACGAGCCGGGCGACTCGCCGGAACTGGAGAAAATCATCTTCCGAAAGGTGCGCGAACTGGTGCAGATTTGCGCGGACAACGGCGTGGTCTATGGCCATGAGAACTGCATGAACTATGGCGGCATGAGCCACTTGCACACCCTCAAGCTGGTCGAGCAGATGAACGGCAGCCCCGCCTTCACCCTCATCTTCGACACTGGCAACCCCGTCTTCAACCCGCGCCGCATTGGTCCGAAGCCCTGGCCGATTCAGTCTGCCTGGGAGTTCTACAAGCGCGTGCGCCCCTACGTCTCCTATGTACATATTAAGGACGGGCTGTCCCTGCCGAACGAGGCGGGAGACGGCTGCGATGCCCCCGTGTATACCTTTGCCGGCGACGGCTGCGGCGACGTGCGAGCCATCATGACCGACCTGCTCAAGACCGGCTACGACGGCGGTTTTTCCATGGAGCCGCATCTTGGTGCAGTCTTCCATGACCCCAGCGGCAATGACAACACTGACACCGTGCGCAAGTACCGCTACGATGTCTATGTCGAATATGGTCGTCGCTTCATGCAGCTCCTTCGCGACTGCGGCTGGAAATTCTAATCAAAGTTTAAAGGTTAAAGGGAAAAATCAAGAGTCCTGAAACCTTGAGTCCTGAGACCTGGGACCTGAGTCCTGAAACCTTGAGTCCTGAACTTTAACTTTTTCCCTTTAAACTCCTCTAACCTCTAAACTTTAGACTTTAACCTTTACCCTCTAACCTCCAACAATGGAAAAGACCATTTGGCCAGGAAGCACCCAGCTGGCACCCTCACCGGTCGTATTAGTCGGCACGGGTGACGGGCGGCGGTTTCCGTGGAATCTGCTGACCGTCGCCTGGACAGGCACCCTGTCCTCCGACCCGCCAATCGTGGGCATCGGCGTGCGTAAATCGCGCTTCTCCTACCGTGCCCTCAAGGAATTGCGGTGCTTCACGTTGAATCTCCCGACTGCCGACATGGCAGAAGCCGTAGATTTCTGCGGGGTGGCCTCCGGCGCAGACACCGACAAGTTCGCAGCGCGGAAACTCACGGCGGTCAAGGCAAGCAAGATCGTCGCTCCAATCGTCGCGGAATGCCCCTTGAGCTTGGAATGTGCTGTCAAGCAAGTGGTAGAATTGGGCAGCCACGACCTCTTCATTGGCGAAGTAATTGCCGTTCAGGTCACCAGTGACCTCATTGACGACAAGGGCAAGCTCAACCTGGCGAAGGCGAATCTGCTCGCCTACGCGCACGGACACTACTACTCGCTGGGCGCAGAACTCGGCCATTTCGGATTCTCCGTGAAAAAGAAGTAGCCTCTGTGCCACACATCGGACGTGCAGAACACCTTCCATCACCACCTCTGCTGGCGGGGCGCCAGCATGCCTGCCTCTGCTGGCGGGGCGCCAGCA
>JAFZWH010000062.1 GCA_017617415.1 Victivallales bacterium
CAACTCAACGCCTTCCGCAAGCGCGGCGGAAAACTCATCCTCTCCGCCGATGCGGGACGCCAGCTTCTCCCTGACGGCAAGCCCGGCCCCTTCGCCCTCAAGAACCTCGGCTTCCAGCTCAAAGGCGAGACCGAGTGGACGCCTGACTACCTCCAGGCCGACACGAAATTCGCGCCGTCCTTCGTCCACACGCCGATGGTGATGTACTACGGTGCGCGCAAAATCAAGGCCAACCCAGGCGTCCAGTCGCTGGGCGACATCTACGCGCCCTACTTCAACCGCAATGCCGACCACTTCTGCAGCCACGCGCAGACGCCCTACCAGCCCAAGCCCTCCGGCTTCTCGGCCGGCGTGATGACCGACGACGTGCTCTACTTCGCGCACCCCGTCTTCAGCGCCTACAACGCCCTGGGCGCCGTCGCGTTGTTGGAGTATGTCCAGACGGTGCTCTTCGCCTTCCTGGGCGCGGACAACCCCGTGGTCACCAAGGATCTCTCTTCCATCGGCCGCGTGACCTATATGCGTCAGGAGGCGCAGAAGCGCGACGTGGTGCATCTGCTCTACGCCCCGACCGCCCAGCGTGGCATCGCGGTGCTCCCCGGAGCGCCATTCTTCACCTGCCACGGCACCGAACTCATCGAGGACCTGCCCAGCACGGGATGCCCCATCCAGGTCTCCGTGAAACGCGCGAAGCGCCCCTCCGCTGTGAAACTCGCGCCCAGCGGCGAGCCCCTGCCCTTCAAATACGTCAAGGGTCGCGTGGAATTCACCGTGCCTGCCTTCTCCTGCCACCAGATGATCGAACTGGATGATTAGGGGAATTTTACCGCTTTTTCTCAAGGACATCCGGGACTTGACCTTGTGACCAGGTCTCAGGACTCAGGTCTCTGGTCCCGCCAGTCAGGGCGGGACGTCGGACGGCAAGGCGGGACGTCGGACGTCGGGTCTCATGCCTTTGCCAAAGCGTTGGAATTCAAGTGGATAATCATTTTCCTAGGCTATGTTCGCCAAAAGTGTTGCTTTGTGCTCAAATCTTCGCAGAGACTTTTACGATTCATCATACTCACGCAGGGCATTGGCAACACATCTAGCGAACATAGCCTTTTCCTAATGTCAGAAAAATGATCGGTCTGGGAAGCGGCTCCTGAGCGTGCAATTCCTCCAAACGGAATCCACCAAGTTTTCCAAACAGAATCTAAATATTCGGCGTAAATTATAAAGTCAGGTTTGCAATTTACGCCATCTTTCACAACGGAATCCACCAAATCTTCTAAATTGAATCCCAATATTAGGCGTAAATCGTAAAGTTTAGTTTGCAATTTACGCCGTATATGCTATAGTACAACCGATGAGTTCTCACTTCAGCGCGAGGATATAAAGATGATTCCACGACATTTGGCAACAGCCTTGCAGGAGAGCCTGGCGGAATATCCAGTGGTCACGATATTCGGGCCACGTCAGTCCGGCAAGACGACATTGGCACGGACGCTCTGCCCGCATTTTCGTTATGCCAACCTGGAAGACAAGGAAACGCGCGACCTTGCCGTCAATGACTACAAGGCCTTTTTCGCGCGTTTTCCCCCGCCAGTGATTATCGATGAGATACAACGCGTTCCCGAACTGACCTCGGCAGTGCAAGTCCGGGTGGACGAAGAACGCGGTTCCTGCGGGCGATTTGTCCTGACGGGCAGTCATCAGACCGCTCTGGCGGCATCCATTGACCAATCGCTGGCCGGGCGCACGAGCATCCTGGAACTGCTGCCGCTTTCGCTTGCCGAACTTGGAGGATGCCCTGTCCTCTCCACCGACCAGTTGCTGCTGACTGGCTTCATGCCGGAACTGCATTTGCGTCCCCGGCGTGTCACCAACTACTACCGCAACTACTTCCGGACATACGTGGAGCGTGATGTTCGCCAATTGGAGAACATCCGGGATCTCCTTCCTTTCGAGCGCTTCGTCACCTTGCTGGCCGGGCGCGTCGGACAGCTTGTCAATTATACTGCCTTGTCCTGTGAGACTGGCGTTTCCGTCCCGACCATTACCTCCTGGCTATCCATCCTTGAGGCGTCTTTTTTAATCTTGCGTCTTCCGCCGTATTTCTCGAACATCTCGAAGCGCGTGGTCAAATCCCCCAAAATCTATTTCACCGAGCCAGGGCTGGCTGCGTATCTGCTGGGCATTGAGACGCCCGCCCAGATGGCCACGCATCCCCTGCGGGGGAATCTTTTTGAAAACCTAGTGGTTGTCGAGGCGCTCAAACACTTTGCGAACCAGGCACGAAATCCGCAAATGGCTTTTCTGCGCACCGAAAAAGGATTTGAAATCGACTTGCTGCTGAGCCACGGAGGCACTTTACAGCCAGTGGAAATCAAATCCGCCATGACGTTCCGGCACAACCTGATTCAGAATCTTGAAATCTACTGCCGTCACGACCAGACCGCATCACACCCCCTGCTCGTCTATGACGGCGAAGCGCTTCCCGCTGTCGGGACCCCGACCATCCAGGCCGTCAATTTCCGTACCTGCCAAGAGGCCATCCTGCCAGCCCACGTGCAGATAGGAAATGAAAAATAGGGACTATGACCATTAGAACTTTGGGCAATGTCAGCGTTTCGCCAACGCCACTTCTCTAAACTTTAACCTTTACCCTTTCAACTTTAGACCTTTGAAAAACGGCATTGACAGAGTGTTGACCGAGGCGCAACTGCGCAATCCGCTGCGTGGCAAGCGCCTGGCGTTGCTGACCAACAACCAGGTCCGAACCGCCGATGGACGGCGCAGCGTGGACGCCTTGCGCGAGACGGGCCTCAACCTCGTGTTGCTCTTTTCGCCCGAGCATGGTCTGGGTGGTTCCGCCGAAGCCGGCGCATCGGTGGACGACTCCCGCGACCCCGTTACTGGGCTGGAATGCATCTCCCTCTACGGCAGTCATAAAGATATCCCAGAGGAGGCTTTCGCGCGCTTTGACCTCCTGCTCATCGACCTCCCCGATGTCGGCGTGCGATACTACACCTACCCCGACACCGCCTTTCATGCCCTGGACTCCTGCGCCAAGGCACACTGTCCTGTGATTCTGCTGGACCGCGCGAATCCCCTCGGCCGCACAGTCGAAGGACCGCTTATCGAACCACAACTGTGCTCCATTGTCGGACGCTACCCCGTTCCCGTACGCCATGGTCTCACCCTCGGCGAATACGCCCAGTTGGCCATCAAGCGCTTCGGACTCGCCCCCGATGTGCAATTGCAAGTCATTGCGCCAGAACTGCCTCCATGTGACGACCCGATATTCCCTGACTTCGGACTCCCATGGATTCCGCCCTCCCCTAATCTGCGTTCCTTCGAGGCGCTCTGCGCCTACCCAGGGACTTGTCTCTTCGAGGGAACCAATCTCTCCGTCGGGCGCGGAACCGACACACCTTTCCTGCTCGTCGGCGCACCATGGGCAAAGCCCGAGCGTGTCCTGGAATTATTTGATCAAAATGCTTATCCTGGAATGGCTTTTAAAATATGTCAATTCATGCCAAAACAAGACAAATATGGACAACAACTCTGTTTGGGCATTCAAATCGACATCACGGACTGCCGTGCCTGCACTCGGAGTTTCGCCGCAGGTTTCGCGCTCCTGGACGCTTTCCGAAAGGCCTCGCCCGACGACTTCCAATTTGAGCATCCCGAGCACTTCGACCGCCTTCTGGGGACTTCCCAATATCGTTTGACAGGAGTGCTATCTGGTTAAATTTCTGTGCCTTGCGCTACGCGCTGCGGGGGCAAGGGCGAGAGAACTCAAGTTCCCTCCCCTTTCCCCCACCCCCTATCCCAATCCGCAGGGAATTTTATCCACCTAATACGCGCACCGCAGGTATTTTTGACACGTGGCTATTTCCGATGGCGGGACACCCTGCGGGGCTTTTTGTCTTGTCCAAGTAAACCGTTAAAATGGGAGGGACGCGCTCCTGCGCGCCCTGCAACGGAATAGATTAGAGTATCTGGTCCCGCAAGAGCGAGCGCCAGCCGGTGCCCAAGTGCCAATAATCACGCACAAGGGCGGGCGTCAGGCGCAGAAAGCGGAACGGTCGTGGGAATCGTCGTAGCGCCAGCCGTGCCCGAAAATACCGCCAACTGCGCTCCAGGGCCTGCTTGTTCTCCGGCGCGATGCCCTCCGCCGACTGCGCAAATTCGTGCAGTGCATTGAGATTCGCCATCGTTGCCGCCAGGTCGTCGTGGGACTTGAAGGTATCCTTCAGGCGATGCAGAAAACTCTCGTTGAGGGTGGCAAGCGTCAGGGCACTGCTGTTGTCCCCATGGATGCGATACAATGTAAGGGGTTCGTTGACGAAGAGCATCTTGCCGAGCAGCGCGGCAGTCTGGGTCAGCCAGATGTCGTGACCGACGCCAGTATTCAACGGCATCTTCTGGAAAACCGGCAAGAAACTGCGCCTCATGCAGATATTGTGTCCATAGATGGCGAAGCGCGGCCACACCAGATCGGGGAAGCGCGGAGACTGGGCGATTTGCTCCAGCAGCCCGGACGGCAAATGCCCGTAGAGGCACTTCGGCGTGGGCGTCAGGTTTCCGTCCACCACCTGGCTATTGCATCCAGCCACCTCGATCTCAGGGTGTTCCGTCATCACTTGGACCAGCCGGGCGATTTTCTCCGGCAACCAGAAGTCATCCTGGTCGGAGAAGAAAATCAGGTCGCCGGTCGCCTCCTCCGCCAGATGAAGGAAATTGCCGGAGATGCCACGGCGGGGTTCGTTGCGGAGATAGCGTACTACATTCGGAGCCTTCGCTGCCACAGTGGCGACCGCCTGCGCCGTAAGGTCGTCCGGCGAGTCATCTCCGACCAGAATCTCATCCGGCCGGCGCGTCTGCTCCAACAGACTCGTGAGTTGTTCCGCGATATGCTGTTCGCCACGGTAGGCGGCAACCACCACGGAGACTCTTGGATGGGGCAATTGATTTTCCACGACAAACGACAGGGCGGGACGTCAGACGGCGGACGGCGGACGTCAGGGCGGGACGTCAGACGTCAGGAACCTCTAACCTCTAACCTCTAACCTTTTCAACTCGGCTGGTTTCACGAAGACTGCGGGGCGGACATAGAGCGGTGTGGTAGATTGCTCCATTCCAGCCAGATCCGTTGGCCAGGAATAGAGCGCTTCTGGCGCGCGAGCGAGTTCCGATGCGTCGATTTCCGGCAAGGCCTTCAGGCATGAAGCGACCTCCGGCGGGAGTTCCGGAAGCGAGTCTGCCTGGGCGGTCGCATAGCAATCACAATGGTTGGCCTCGGCAAGGAGTTCCTGTGGATTCAGTGGCGTGGGGTCATCCGCAAGGCGGAAACCATCGGCATTGCGGGAGAATTTGGCCAAGAGGACTTGTCCGCAACGGCCATCGTGTAAAACGCCAACCGACTGTGCCGCTGGCGTGGCGGCCTGGACCGCCAGCGCATACGCCGAGGGCACCCCGCGCATCACCGCGCCTGTCACCGCGACAATGCCCTTGACCATCGCGATGCCGCAACGAAGTCCCGCAAACGACCCGGGACCCGTCCCCAGCGTCCAATGCGTAATCTCTTGCAGAGAAATGCCTTTCGTGGCAAGTTGTGCCATCAGCCAAGGCGTGAGCAGGCGGTCGCTTTCGCGCCCCATCCCAGGCATGGTTGCCTGAAGGACAACCTGATTGCCATCCAGCACCGCCAGCGAAAAGCCAATCGACGTATCTAAACTCGCGTGAAAAGCCATAAGTATTTACCTTGATTTTAATGCAAAAACCTTGTCGTTCTGACGGACTTTGGTCGCCAAGGGGATGCAGACATCCGCGCCTGGTCCCGCAAATTCGGCGGGCTGCTCCAGCACCTGCATGGACGGCACCTCGAACTCGACCGCCCCCGTGGTGGGGCCCGTGATGAGCACGCGCTGTCCCACGCGCAGATTTCCGGACTGCAGAAGCACCTCCGCCACCTGCGGGCGTGGATAGTAGTGCGTGACCACGCCCAGAAATTCCTTGCGGATGACGGACTGGTTGTCGCGGGTTCCCGCCCAGATGTCCGCCTGCTCGCCCAGATAGTATCCGCCCTCCCAGAAGCGTCGGTTGAAGACGCCCAGGAGTTGCTTCCGCCAATCCGCAACCTGTTCGACCGAAGGCGTTTCGCCTCTTTGCCACGCCTCCAGCGCCTCGCGGTACACGCGCGTCGTGGTGGCGACGTAGTCTGCGGAACGCCCACGTCCCTCGATTTTGAGAACCGTAATTCCCGCCTCCAGCAGTTTCGGCAATTGCGCGATGGTGCACAAGTCCTTCGGGGACATGATGTACTGATTCTGGAGCTGGAACTCGTGGCCGGTCTCGGCGTCCTTCACCAGATAGGCCCGACGACATGGCTGGTAGCAACTGCCGCGGTTGCTGGAAGTCTGCGGGTACTCGCAGAGGCTCATCCCGCAACGGCCAGAGAGTCCGATGCACAACGCGCCGTGGACGAAAGCCTCCACGCGGATGAGTTCGCCGGAGGACCCCCGCAGGTCGTGAGCCGCAATGTTCCGCGTCAATTCCGCCAATCGCTCGCAGGTCAGTTCGCGGGCCGCCACCACGACATCCACGTAGGGCGCGTAGAAAGCGACCGTCTGCCAGTTCGAGACATTCGCCTGCACCGAGAGATGCACGGGCAGACCGAGGCCATGCGCCAGTCGAATCACTGCGGGGTCCGATGCAATCGCCGCGTCAATCCCCGCCGCTTTTGCCGACGCCAGAAGTGCTTCAACCCGTTGAAGTTCCGTATCATAGACGATGACATTCACCGTCAGCCACGCCTCGGCGCCCGCCGCATGGCATTTCGCCGCCAGCTCCGGGAGTTCCTCCTGCTGGAAATTCACCGTCGCGTGCGAACGCATATTGAGGTCGCCCACGCCAAAATACACCGCGTCCGCGCCATTGGCCAACGCGGCGGCGAGCGCCTCGTGGCCGCCGGCCGGCGACAGCAGGTAGATTTTGCGGGGATTGGTCATAATGCAAAATATAAGGGACTTTCGCACTTTAGTTCCTCAGTTTTCGCCGTAACTTTGGATTTATCCCGTATATTATAAAATTCTCCTTGCGGTTTCACTGAATCAGGGCGCGCAAGCGTGCGGCTCTCCCGTTAAAAAAACATGTTCGCCACCGAAAAACTCCTTCAGATACCCTTTGACGCGGTTGCGATGCTCGCGCCGATGCGCGACCTCTTCTCACTGGGCCTCCGCCGTCAGGACCACGAACTCCTCCGGCTGGACGAAGGCGAGTTCACCACCCGTGACCTGAATGGCCAGGAGTGGCGCTTTGCGGACGCCGAGCGCGTCCCCGGCCTTGTCATCACCCTGCGCCCACGCCTGGAGAACGGAGTGGTCTTCCTGGGCTTTGCGGTCGCTGGCGTGCCCGCCGACTGCGCGTTGGAGTGGATAGAGCCGTTGCGCCTGCGCGTCGCGAATCCGCACGGCGACCTGCTCCTCACGCACCACGAGGGCGAGGTCGTCCACAACCCGATGCACCAATACTACCGTACCCAGGAACCCGGCTGGCACAACTACCAGTTCTTCCCAGGCTACGACCAGATGCAGTTCATCGGATACTTCGCGGACGGCAAGGGCCTCTGCCTCATCGCGCGGGACACCCAATGCGGAGTGAAATTCTTCAATGTGCGCAAGGACGACGCGCACCTCGAACTCTACTGCCGTGTCTATTGCGGAGGCGACTTCGGAAAAGACTATGACGCGGGCTACGAATTCTCTCTGGAGTCCTGCGCCCCCAACTGGATGAGCGCCTGTGCTCATTACCGCGACTGGCTCCAGTCCAGCGGTTTCGCAGTGCCCAAAGGGAACTATCCGGAGATTGTCAAGGAGTCTCCTGTGGTAGCCATCTACCCCGTGCGCGGTCAGGGCAAGGACAATGGCGACATGGACTACAACGAGTACTTTCCCTACGCCAACGCCCTCCCCGTCCTGGAGAAACTCGGCGACCAGTTGGACTCCAAGATGATGGCGCTTCTGATGCATTGGGAGGGCACCGCACC
>JAFZWH010000063.1 GCA_017617415.1 Victivallales bacterium
GAATTTCTGCATTGGCTGGATGAGGAAGTAACTGGCGATCATGGCAGGCGTGGCGGAGGACCTCGGCGCGCCATAATAGCAGTCGGCGATGTGCCCGATGCTCCCATAGGCGTACTCGTAGGCGAGCAGTTTGTGGGCGAAGTGCTTGTCGCCGTAATTTGCCTTCTCTTCGACCAGCGACAGCCCATAGCCGCAGTCGTTGCTCAGGGGATGGATTTTGCGCAGGTTGAAGTCGGGGATGACGTTCATCGTCCACCGCTGCGGCTGGGCGTAGCTGTCGCAGAGACCCGCGAAGAAGAGATGCGTCGCGCCCTCGGAGAGCACGGGGCCGAATTCCTTTCGCACCTCGCGGAGGCTCTCGGCGAAGACGCGCCAAGTCGCCGAGAACTTCCCTGCTTCTGGAGCACGTGCGTCGTAGTCGGTGTAGCGCCAGCAAGGTGGGCTGGTGATCTGGTCATGGTAGGCGCAGGTCGGGGCGAACTGCTCTGCATAGCGGGGATACCATTTCCTCTGGAGCGGTAGCAGCCGGGAGGTCTTGGTCTGGTTGGTGTTGCCGAAGCCGTAGAGCCAGCGGCCGTTGGGGTCTTGGTTCATCATATCCTCGTCCCAGGCATCGAAGGACATTTCGCTGAGGAGCACAGCGTTGGTGTAGAGGCCGATGCGGTAGCCCAGGCCTTTGATGTCTTGGCAGAAGGCGGCAAGTGCCTCGTCTCCGCCAATGTCCGGCGTCGCGAAAGGCTTGATGAAAGTGATTGGCTCGTCAAATCGCTCCGGCCAGTACATGCGGTTGATATTGCAATGGAGGCGTATGTTCAGGTGCTCCATGCCGTAGTCCCGGCACGATTGCCACATTGCGAGTTCCTGTCCGAAGTAGTCTGGCGTGGGACTGGTGATGTACCACATTCGCGTGCACCATACGTCGTTCCGCGTGAGCGGGATGTCGGGATTCGGCGGGTGCGGGATGTTGGGGAGGACGTCGGCCAGTTTGTCGGCGACGGTGAGCATCAGACGCTCCCTGGCCGGATTGCGACGGTGCGCCGTGGTCGGCCAGTAGTAACTGCCGCCGTTGACGACGGAGTGGTCGCGGATGGTGTTGGTCTGGTCCGTCACGTCGCCGTCGAGAATCCAGCGGTAGTCGGCGGCGACGGGGTCCAGCGCCCAATGCCCGCGCGGCGTGGCGCTGGAGGCCCCGAAGAGTCCCGATGCGTCGGAGTTGTACCAGTCAAGCATGGCGAAGATGCAGCAGTCGTCCGCGACAAAGACGCCGGGCGGATTGCTCTTTTGGTAGAACCATTTCCCCCAGTTCAGATAGGGGATTTCCACCACCTTTCCGGCAATGCCGTCAATCGCCCCGAATTGGAATTCGCCGACATTGCCGTCGGGTTCTCCCAGGTCGCTGGCGAGGTCGATGATGAGCGTGTTGCCCTTGAGCGAGAGCACCCACTTGGCGGTGCGTGGCAATTTCTTGTCAATCAAATAGTTCCAGGTCAGCGTGAGGGTGTCGTCGGTGGCGGTGGCGCTGGCCAAGGTTGCGGCGATGCGGGGGGATACGGGGTCAAGCAGGGAATCTTCCTTGACGGGATAGACGTTGTCCATCGCCCAACGGAAGCCGCCGTCCTGCATGGGGGTGAAGGTCTTGCCGTTCCAGGTCGCCTGGATGTCGCTCAGCGTGCCGGTCGCGGGGCGTATGTCATAGCAGAGTCGCTGCCCGGTGGTGGTTCCCGTGCTGGTGAAACGCCAGTGGTCCGGGGCGATGGTTTCCAGCGTGACGGTGGTCGGCTCGGCGGCGGTCGGCAGGATGGTCTCCGGGCGGTTGGGAACCCCCAGTTCTTCGTAGGTCGGGACATACGCGTCAGTCAGCGGGGCCTTGCTGCGCTCGTAGAAAACGAGGTTGTCGAGGTAGAGGACATGTTTTGGGGCGTTGAAGCCCGTGAAGGTGATGGAGACAAACTCGGAGCCGGCCTTCATCGTCTCCTTCAGCGGGGCCATCTTCAGCCCCCAGCCCACCTCCAGCAGGTTGTCCATCTTGCCGGAGTCGTGGAGTCTGCCCTCCGTGTCGCGCCATTGGATGGAGAACCACATCGCGGGGGGCGGGGTACCGTATTCGGTGGCGAAGCGCCATATCGCGACGGCGTTGAAGTCGTTGGGGATGCGGATGGGGGCAGGGGGCTCCAGCACCACCTTCGTTTGGGGATTCGGCGCATATCCCTCCTTGAATTCGGCGCGCAGCACATATTCTCCCCAGAGGGTGTAGGCCTTGCTGCGGCGAAACGAGGGCACCACATCTCCCGAAACGTAGGTCATCTTCCAGCCCTCCAGGTCCTCGAAGTCCACCAGGGGCTTCTTGCGCTCCTGTCGTCCCTCGAAGTGGCGGCTGCGCCCGTGGAGCACGGCGTCTTTCACGGCGTTGTCCAGGGGCACCGTGACCTTTTTCCCGAATTTTGCCGGCTTCGCCTTTTTGTCCGGGTTGTCCTTGCGGTGGTCTTCGTCCAGCAGCAGCGCGTTGTCGGCGGGGAGGGGCTTCTTGGCCTGCAGGAGCTTGTAGTTGGCGGCGACTTCGGCGGGCGTCAAGGCGCGGCTGTAGAGGCGGATAAGGGAGACATTGCCGACGAAGTCCTGGTGGTGCCAGCCATTGCTGCTGCCGACATAGAGCGACGCCGTCGGGGTGTAGTCTGGAATGCCGGGGCCTTTCTGAATTTGCAGTAATTTGCCGTCGCGGTAGTGGCAGATTTGCTCTGTCGTGCCCGTCAAGACGTAGTGGTGGAACTTGCCCAGTTCCAGCGGCTGCTCGAACCTGCCAGAGGGCTCGGCACCGTCCGCCAGCTTCAGGTAGTCGAGGTAGCTGTTCTTTCCCTCGAACTTCGGAAGGCCGAACGAGCCTTGCATCAAGACCGCGTAGCCGCAATCCGCCTTGTCCGGACGGCACCACACTTCCGCCGTGAACCCCTCTGATCCCCAATTGGGTATATCGTTGAGCGTGATACGCTTGTTGTCCTTTCTGGGGAAATTCCACCCCGCTGCGAATAGCATGGAGGAAACCAGTAGGGCAATGGCAAAAATGCGGATTGTCTTCATGTCGGTTTTTGTGTCCGGATTACTCTTAAAGCGGGAAAGTCGTCATTTCCATATTAAAGTAATGTATCTTTCCAGAACAGTCACTCTTTTAGCGGAGAAAATCATGTATAAAGTAGCGGTCATTGGTTTGGGGATGGGGTCAAGATGGGCGATGGCGGTCAGGGAATTGCCCAATACCCAGCTCGTGATGGTCTATGACAAGTATTACGAGGAGAATACCTTTATCCCGCGCGAAAGGGTCACCGGCCCTGGTATCACAGTGGCTCGCGAGGAAGACGAAATATATCATTCGGATGCGGACATCGTGATCATCGCCAGCCCCGACAACTGCCATCGGGAGCAGTGCGTGAAGGCGTTGCAGGCGGGCAAGCACGTGATCTGCGAGAAGCCGCTGGCGCTCACGCTGGAGGACTGCCGGCAGATCATCGCGGCGGTGAAGGCGAGCGGACGGCAGTTCATGACTGGCCAGGTGTGCCGATATGCGCCTGGTTTCCGTACCGCGAAGGCGCTGGTGGAAGCGGGACGCATCGGCCGGCTCGTCTATCTGGAGAGCGAATATGCCCACGACTACGAGTTTGCAAAGGGCTACCGCGAATGGCGGAAGGACCCCGCCATCCAACGACAGGGCTTCCTGGGAGGCGGATGCCACGCGCTGGATTTGACGCGATGGATTGCGGGCGACCCCACCGAGGTCTTCTGCTACATGAACCACATCTTCATGCCCGACTGGCCGACGCCGGACACCGGAGTCGCCGTGGTGAAATTCCCCAACGAGGTGCTGGGGCGCATCTTCGTCTCCACCGGCGTGAAACGCCCCTACACGATGCGGACGGTCATCTACGGCACCGAGGGAACCATCATCTGCGACAACACCAGCGACCATATCCAGATCAGCGAGAAGGCACTGCGTGATTCGACCGGAACCATGGCCTTCAATGACATCCCGGTCGCCATTGCCAATCACAATGTCACCAGCGAGTTGAAGGACTTTGTGGGCGCATTGGATGCGGGCGTCCCCTGTGCCACGGATGTCTATCAGGGTACTCGTACTGTCGCCTTTGCGGATGCGGCGATTCGTTCCGCGCAGTCCGGCCGTCCCGAAGCCGTGGACTACAATTATTGAATGACAAGAAAGGACGCGCGTCCGTTTTCAACGATGTCCCTTGCCATCCAAGGTGCATGGGGTTCGTGTTGCGCATCGAATGCACAACCAACGGCGTTGGGATCTCATTCGTCGGCGGCGCACCGCCGGCACCTCCCGAACTCAAATTCACGGATTCAGGTTATATTATATATAAGGTAATAAAAAGCCTTGTTCCCCAGCGGGTGCCGAATTGTACTTTACAATTCTACTGGAGTTGCCGCACCCGCAACCATGCTGTTTAAAACCCGGCTTAGTTAGTAGTTAGGTGCCCTCACGGGGAACGGGGAATATAGCTAAACGGAAAAGAAAGAAGTAGGTGGGAATGTCAGGAATTGTCAAATTTTGGCCATTCGGCAAGAAAAATACGCTAATGGGCTGGAAAAATTGTCAAATTGGGTTTATATTATGTAACTTGCTGTTTTGTGTGACCGTCTTTTCTCAGCAGGATGCGGTCTCCGAACTCCGGCAACAGTTGCTGGAGGCACGGGTCGCCTTGGAGAGTTTCCAGGAGCGGAGCCGAGATTTGGAGAACCAGCTTGCGGAGAAGGATGCCGAGTTGGAGCGCCTGCGGAGCCGCTATGCGGAACTGCTGGTCTCCACGGATCAGGCCACTGACGAGCTTGCGCGGTTGGAAATCTCTGCGGCCCACTTGATTGGACAGGCGGAGAATCCCGGCGGAAAAAACGACAGTGCGGCGGTTGAACTGCTCGATACGCTGGCGCTGGTGCAACGGAGACTCCTGGAGTTGTCCGATGCGCTTCAACGCCATGAGAAAAGCATCGCCGCAGTGCTGGACGCCTGCCAGCCGTCTCAGCCGTTGCGGCGTACTGTCGAGATCGGGCTGGGCGAGCTGACTGAGAAGATGTCCGCCGTTCTCCAGCCTGTGACTCTGGCCACGACACCCCATCAGGTGTCTGACCAACTCTCAGCCGCCTTGTTGCGGCTGGACAGCCAGACGCACATAGCAGTCATCGACCAGGGATTCCTCAACGGCGTGCGCGTTGGAATGACTTTCGCGCTGACCCGCGAGGGAACCACGCTGGTTCGGCTCAAAGTCATCGAATCACGAGCGTTGTGTAGCGCGGTGATGTTGGTGCAAGGTGATTTTCGTTCGCTGGCGCCGGGAATGCTTCTCCAACGAGAAGCGGCCCTGACCGAACCGCCACGCGAACTTTCCCATTAAGATAAGGCTCCATTGCCGAATCTCCAAATCCTGGCCGAGGCGGGGTTGCTCGCCTGCGGCTGGACAGGTCTCCCGAGTGATGTATTCATCGTCATACCCGGAGGCACGGAGCGGCCACGACTGCAGGTCATGCATCCCCATTGCGGATGCCAATCTTGCGCCCCGCCATTCCCACGACCCTTTTGTTTTTCTTCATTCGTTTCGAGTCAAACAGGAACTCATCATGGAAAAGATCGCCATAGCCAAGTATGTGCGCATTTCCCCTTTCAAGGCGCGTGAGGTCACTCGCCTGATCCAGGGAAAGCCTGCGGTCACGGCTCTGAACATGGTGGCGCTCATCCCGCGCAAAGCCGCGCGGCTGGTGGAGGCCACCCTGAAGTCTGCCGTGGCCAATGCGGAGAACGCTGATCGCGACCCCGTCAACCGCACGCAGTTGTTTGTCAAGGAAGCCACTATCGGCGAAGGACCGACCATGCGTCGTTTCCAGCCGAAGTCCCGTGGTTCAGCCGGCCGCATCCGCAAACGCACCAGCCACATCAAAATCGTCGTGTCGGACAAAAATTAGGAGTCATCACCGTGGGTCAAAAAGTAAATCCAATTGGATTCCGCATTGCCGTCCGCAAGGACTGGAAATCCCGCTGGTTCGCTCGCAGCAAAGAAAAGGCCAATAGCGCCAGCCGTTCCTTCGGCGAACTGCTGCAGGAGGACCTCCGCATCCGTGAGAAACTGGACAAGGAACTCAAGAACGCCTCTGTGTCCAAAGTCCTCATCGAGCGTTTTGCGCGTCGCGTGCGCATCACCATCTATACCGCCCGTCCCGGCGTAGTCATCTCCGGCCACTTCGAGGAACACAACGACCGCAACGCGAAGGGCCGCCAGGCCGCCGCTCCGGCCGCTGACGCCAAGGATGCCAAAGAGAAGCGCAATGCCGGCATCGACAAGATCAAGGACATGCTCCAAAACATCGCCAAAGATGAGGAAATCATCGTTGATGTCAAGGAAGTCCGTGTTCCCGAAGTCGATGCGAAGCTGGTCAGCGAGTCCATCGCCCAGCAGTTGGAGCGCCGCGTGGCGTTCCGCCGTGCGATGAAGCGCGCCATGCAGTCCGCGATGGAGCGTGGTGCCGAGGGCATCCGCATCCGCTGCGCGGGTCGTCTGAACGGCGCCGAGCTGGCTCGTACCGAGCAATACAAGGAAGGCAAGGTGCCTCTGCACACGATTTCGGCCAACATCGACTACGGTTTCACCGAAGCCCATACGCTGGCCGGCCTGATTGGAATTAAAGTTTGGATCTGCAAGCCTCAAAACTGGGAGGAAATCAACAATGCCGCTAATGCCAAAACGCGCCGCGCACCGAAAGGTGCAGCGCGGCACCCGCGCGGGAATCGCGACGCGCAATAACAAGCTCGACTTCGGCGACTACGGTCTGCAGGTGCTGGACCGCGCGTGGCTGACCGGCGCCCAGCTCGAGGCCGCTCGTGTGGCCGCCACCCGCCGGATGGAACGCCGCGGGCAAATCTGGATTCGTGTCTTCCCGGACAAGCCGGTCTCCAAGAAGCCCCTCGAAACCCGTATGGGTAAGGGTAAGGGCGCTCCGGAGTTCTGGGTCGCCGTCATCCGCCCGGGCAACATGATCATTGAGCTGTCCGGATGCTCCGAGACCGTCGCCAAGGAGGCTCTCGCCCTGGCCGCCAGCAAGCTGCCGGTGCGTTGCCGCTTCCTCGCCCGCTATGTCGCCAACTGATTCAGGAACGCAATACCATGAAAGCCAAAGAAATTCGTCAAATGACCGACGAGGAGATTGCGAAGCAGATTGACGACAATCGCAAGGAGATCTTCCAGCTTCGTCTGCAGGCGCAGACCAGCGAGCTGAAGAACACTGCGCGAATCGGCCTTCTCCGCAAGGACATCGCCCGTCTGGAAACCGAAAAGACCGCCCGCAAGACCGCCAAGGCCGCTGCGGAAGCCAAGTAACGCGAGGTGCAACAGATGTCAGAAGAAACCACTCAAACCCCCGCCGCTGCCCCGGCCGTCGAGCGCAATCACCGCAAGGTGCGCCTTGGCGTCGTGTCCAGCGACAAGCAGGACAAGACCCGCGTGGTCAAGGTCGAGCGCAAGGCTCTCGACCCGCTCTACAAGAAGGTCACCAAGTTCACCAGCAAATACTACGTGCACGACGAGAAGAACGAGTCCAAGGTCGGCGACTTGGTCGAGATCATGGAAACCCGCCCGCTCTCCAAACTGAAGCGCTGGCGTCTCGTCTCCATCAAGAAGCACGCGGCCACCGACTAACCCCTAAGCCCAGGAGAACTCGACTATGATTCAAATGCAGACCACACTCGAGGTGGCTGACAACACCGGCGCCAAGGAAATCATGGCGATCCGGACCCTCGGGCAAGGAAAACGTTACGCCGAGATCGGTGACATCATCCGCGCCAGCGTGAAGGTGGCACAGCCTCGTGGCGTTGTCAAGAAAGGCGAAGTCGTGCGTGCCGTCGTGGTGCGCACTGCCAAAAACATCCGCCGGCCCGATGGCAGCTGCCTTCGTTTCGACCGGGACGCGGCCGTCATCATCGACGACCAGAACAACCCGCGTGGCACCCGCATCTTCGGCGCGGTGGCCCGTGAACTGCGCGAGAAGAACTTCGCGAAAATCATCTCGCTGGCCCCGGAGGTGCTCTAATGGCTAAAGTCAGCATCAAGAAAAACGACACGGTGTTCGTGATTTCCGGCGCAGAGCGCGGGAAGAGCGGCAAGGTGCTTCGCGTGGACCGCAAGGCCGGGCGCGTTTACGTGCAGGGTCTTAACATGCAGAAGAAGACGGTTCGCCGTAGCCAGGAGAAGCCCCAGGGCGGCATCATGGACGTGGAAGGCCCGATTCACATCTCGAATGTGATGCATGAGGACCGCTACCGCGCCCGTCGTCAGGCAGCCTCTGCCACTTCCGAGAAACAATCCTAAAGGAGAGGCAGCAACATGATCACCAATTCTCTTTACGAACACTATCAGAAAGATGTGATTCCCCAGCTCAAGGAGAAGCGCGGATATACCAATCCGATGCAGATTCCGAAACTGGTGAAGGTCGTGCTCAACACCGGCGTGGGCAGTGACAAGGACCGTGAGAACCTCACGGCCGCCGCCGACACGCTGGGGCAGATCACCGGCCAGAAGCCGGTCATCACCAAGAGCACCAAGAACATCTCGAACTTCAAGCTTCGTGCCGGCATGAGTGTCGGTGCCAGCGTCACCCTGCGCCGTGAGAAGATGTACAACTTCCTCTACCGGCTCATCAACATCGTGCTCCCCCGCGTCCGCGACTTCCGCGGCATTCCCGCCAAGGCCTTCGATGGTGCCGGCAACTACACCTTCGGCCTCAATGACCAGTCTGTGTTCACCGAGATTGACATGGACAAGGCCAAGTATACGGTGGGCATGAACATCACCATCGTCACGACTGCCAAGACCGACGACGAGGCCCGCGACCTTCTCGCGCTCTTGGGTCTGCCGTTCGCCACGAACTGAGGAGGATTACCGCTGTGGCTAAGAAGAGTCTGATTATCAAATCCCAGAGGACGCCGAAGTTCTCCACCCGCGCCTACACCCGTTGCGAGCGCTGTGGTCGGCCTCGTGCTGTCTACCGTAAATTCCATCTCTGCCGAATCTGCCTGCGTGAGCTTGCCAGCAACGGAATGATTCCCGGCATGATGAAAGCGAGCTGGTAACTTTAAAGGAGGCATTCAACCATGAGCATGAGCGATCCCATTGCAGACATGCTGACTCGGGTGCGTAACGCCTCGAACGCTAAGCTGCCGACTGTGAGCATGCCCCACAGCAAGATCAAAGCCGCCTTGGCCGCGACCTTGAAAGACACGGGCTTCATCCAAGACTTCACGGAGGAGGACCTGGGCCACAACAAGAAGGCCCTGACCCTCACCCTGAAATACAAGGGCAAGAACTCCACCCCGGTGATCGAGGGAATTAAGCGCGTAAGCCGCCCCTCCCGTCGAATCTACGTCAACAGCACGGAGATTCCGCGCGTGCTCGGCGGTCTGGGCGTGGCCATCCTCACCACTTCGCAAGGAGTGGTGACCGACCGGACTGCTCGCCAGCGCAACATCGGCGGCGAGTTGCTCTGCTATGTCTGGTAACCGATTCAACACAAGGAGATAGCAGAATGTCACGAATGGGCAAAAAGCCAATCCTTCTGGACCCGAAGGTGAAGGCTGAGATCAAGGACGGCAAGGTTACCGTCACCGGTCCGAAGGGCACTCGCGAACTCGCGATTCCGGCGCATATCAGCGTTGAGTTCAGCGAAGACGGCAAGGAATTGCTGGTCAAGCGCGACAGCGAGAACCGCAAAATCAAAATGCAGCACGGTTTGATCCGCAGTCTGCTCAACAGCAATGTGATCGGTGTGAACACCGGTTTCACAATCGAACTCGAGTTCGTCGGCGTTGGCTACCGTGCCGCGCTGCAGGGCCAGACCCTGACCATGAACCTGGGCTACTCCAACCCGCGCGTCTATACTGTCCCGGAGAATGTGAAAGTCTCGATGAAAGACCCGACCCACATCACTCTGGAGAGTGCGGACAAGCAGGCGGTGGGTCAGGTCGCGGCGAACATCCGCGCCAATCGCGTGCCGGATGCCTACCATGGCAAAGGCGTGCGCTTCGTTGGCGAGCAGATCACCCTCAAGGAGGGCAAGAAGGCATAATCGTCCATGGCGGGCAGGTCTTCAAAGGCCCTCCCGCCAGGTGCCAGCAAAAAGCTGCCAACGCGGCCGGGCATGGACCTGGAAGTTGGTGGCGAGCCGCCGTACAACTGCCGGCGGCGTAAACCAAACCAAGGACAATTCAAATGAGCAAACTTTCCAAGAAAGAACAGCGGGTGCGCCGTCACCGTCACATCCGCAACAAGGTTTCCGGCACTGCGGAGCAGCCGCGTCTGTGCGTCTGCCGTACTGGTGCGCATATCTACTGCCAGGTGATTGACGACGAAGCCGGCGTGACGCTGGCTGCCGCCGGCACTGTGGAGAAGGAGTTCCGCGCCCAGAAGCTGGCCGCCAATGTCAAGAGCGCCGAGATTATCGGCAAGGCAGTGGCGGAACGTGCCATCGCCAAGGGCATCAAGAAAGTGGTCTTCGACCGTGGTGGTTTCCCGTATCATGGCTGTGTCAAGGCAGTGGCGGATGCCGCTCGCCAGGCGGGACTGGAGTTCTAGAATCAATCCATAGGGAGAAATTAATCGTGGCAAACGAAACTGAAGAGAAAACTGTGGCGCAGGCCCCGGAGGCCGCTCCCCGCAGCGAGGAAGCCCGTCCCTCCCGTGGACAGGGTCGTCGTGAGCGTCCCCCCCGTCGTGAAGAGCGTGAGGAGGTGCAGGACGAGTTTGAAGAGCGCGTGATCGTGGTCAACCGTTCCAGCAAGACCGTGAAGGGTGGTCGCAACTTCTCCTTCGGCGCGCTGGTGGTGGTTGGTGACAAGAAAGGTCGGGTCGGCATGGGCTTTGGCAAGGCGAACGAGGCGTCTGACGCAATCCGCAAGGGTGGCGAGCAGGCCCGTCGCTATGTCATGAATGTCCCGATGTTCGGCTCGACGGTTTCCCACATGGTGGAGGCTCGTTTCTGCGCGGCCCGCATCCTGATCAAGCCTGCGTCGAGTGGTACTGGCGTAGTCGCCGGTGGCGGCATGCGCGCGGTTCTGGAGCTGGCGGGCATCCAGGATGTCCTTGCCAAGTCGTTGGGCAGCAGCAACCAGGTGAATGTGGTGAAGGCGACTTTCGAGGCGCTCAAGAAGCTTCGCTCGAGGACGGATGTCCTTGCCAAGCGTGACATAAAAGCCCTCCTGTAAGGGAATCCCGAAACCATTTTGAAGGAGAAGTCAAATGAAACTCCATGAATTGAAGAACACCTTCCATCGGCAGGCCCGCAAGCGGGTTGGTCGCGGTGATGGTTCCGGCAATGGCCGTACGGCGGGTCGTGGTGACAAGGGTGCCGGTGCACGTGCCGGCGCAAAGCGTCGCCCCTATTTCGAGGGTGGTCAGATTCCGCTGATTCGTCGTCTGCCGAAGCGCGGTTTCAACAATCCGAACCATGTTCTGTTCGAGGTGGTGAATCTGAATGTCCTCGAAGAGAACTTCGAGGCTGGCGCGGAGATCGACCGCAAGGTGCTTGAGGAGCGCGGTCTGATCAGCAAAGAGAAGCTTCCGCTGAAGGTTCTGGCCGATGGCGACCTGACCAAGGCGTTCAAGATCGCCGCTGACCGTTTCTCCGAGACCGCCAAGGAGAAGATCGAGAAGGCCGGTGGCACCGCCACCTTCCTGAAGCCATCTTCCGCCGAGGCGAAGGCTGCGCGCAAGGCCGCGTTCATAGCCACGAAGAAGGAAGCTGTGGCAAAGCGCAAGGCCGCCGCCGCCGCACGTGGCGAGTAGGCGTTTGGGGCGGGGAACCGGGTGGCTCCCCGCCTTGTCGGTTTTCCTGGGTGGCGGTCTGGCCACGGCTGGTTCTCGCGCTCAGGGCTGAAGTGTAACCCCATTACCAACTAGGGATTTGCAATGCTTTCAGCATACGTAAATTGCTTCAAGATTCCAGAACTGAAGAAGCGCCTGCTGTTCACGCTTGGCTTGATTGCTCTGGTGGAACTGGCGAAGACCATCCCTTGTCCAGGAATTGACCCTGCTCGGCTCAAGGACTTGTTCGCCGATTTGAACCGCGATGCGGGCAATGGCGGCATCATGGGAATGCTGAATCTCTTCAGCGGCGGCGCTATGGAGCAGTTCGCGATTGGCGCACTGGGCATCATGCCCTACATCTCCGCCTCCATTGTGCTGCAACTGATGACTCCGGTGATTCCCGCGCTGAACAAGATGGTCCGCGAGGGCGAGTCTGGAATCCAGCAGTACAACTTCATCATGCGCGTGCTCACGGTGGTCATCAGCGTGGTGCAGGGCGTGATGTTCTCCCTGGCGATGATGCGTGGCATCGGCGACTCCGGCTCTGTGGTGTTCAACCCTGGAATCGGCTTCATCATCCAGACGGTCATCATCCTGACTGGCGGCGCAATGTTCGTGACCTGGCTGGGCGAGATGATCACCGAGCGTGGCGTGGGCAATGGCGCATCCCTCATCATCACCATCAACATCGTGGCGCGACTGCCCCAGGCGTTGACCAGTCTCTATCAACTGGTCTTCACCGGCAGTTCAACGGGCGAGAGCCAGCTGACCATCCTGCACCTGCTGATTCTGGTGGTGCTCTTCGTGGCGGTCACGGTGGGTGCGATCATGCTCACCGAAGGCATGCGCAAGATTCCGATTCACTATGTGCAGCAGCGCTCCATGGGTGGACGCTCGATGGGCAGCGCAGTGAGCTATCTGCCCTTGCGTGTGAACTATGCGAACGTAATGCCCATCATCTTCGCCGGCGCGATTCTGTCCTTTGTCCAGATGGCGTTGCGTTATCTGGGTGGGCATACTGGCAGCAAGGTGGTTTACTGGCTCAACAGCCTGCTGGAATACGGCTCGCTCTCCTACATGCTTATCTATGCCGTTCTGCTGCTGATCTTCTCTTTCTTCTGGGTTGCCAACCAGTTCAATCCCATCCAAATTGCGGATGACCTCCAGAAGAACAACGGATACATCCCCGGCATCACGCCTGGCAAGGCCACCAGTGACTTCCTGGACCATGCGATGACCCGCATTACCCTGGGGGGAGCCTTCGGTCTGGTCATCCTCGCCGTCATCCCGATGATTCTGGCGACCTCGTTGCAGATTCCGCACACTATCGCGCAGTTCTTCGGCGGTACCAGCTTGCTGATTATCGTCGGCGTGATGCTCGATACCCTGCGGCAGATTCAGACTTACCTGATCAGCCGCAACTACGACGGATTCCTCTCCAAAGGCATTCTGCGGAACCGCACACGGGTATAGAGTGATGAGTTGAAATCATGCAAAGCGCCGGCGGACCCAATCCGTCGGCGTTTTTGCGTACTACCATTGGGAGTGGGTGATGAAATATGTTTTGATTACGGGAGCATCGTCCGGCATCGGTCTGGCAACCGCAAGGCGCTTTGCCCAAGAGGGATGGGGTGTCATTCTGTTGGCAAGGCGGGAGGCATTGCTGAATGAAATCCGCACAAGCCTTCCGAATCCCGAATGTCATTTGGTCGTGGCGGGGGACTACAGTTTGCCGGAGACATATGATAAATTATCACAACTTATTAATAATAAAGGAGTTATATCAATAGATTCGCTGGTGAACTGTGCAGCGGTGATTGGTGCCGAGCCAATTGTGGGATCCCCTTTGGAACAATGGCGCAAGCCCCTTGACACGATTTTGAACGGTGCAATTCTGGTGAGTCGCGCAGTGATTCCGTATATGAAGAATGGCGGGCGGATTGTCCATGTGACCTCGATTCACGGAGAGCGCGCGGAGTTGCTTTCAAGTTCCTACGCGACCGCAAAGGCGGCGGTAAACCAGTATATGCGCGGACTGGCGCTGGAATTGGCGGATCATGGCATTCTGGTGAATGCCGTGGCGCCGGGGTTTGTGGATACGCCGATGAGTTCCGCGCAGGCGGGCACCTCGGAACTGGAGAGCGAGTGGTTTCAGAATGACTATGTGAAGGGCCGCCACTTGCCCTTGCGCCGTGCGGCACAGCCCGAGGAAATTGCTGGCGTGCTGTATTTCCTCTGCGGGCCCGACGCGACCTATATCACTGGTCAGGTCATCGTCGTGGACGGCGGTTTGACCATCACCTTCTGAAAGGTTAGAGGTTAGAGGTTAAAGGCCCCCGATTCCATTAGTCCCATGAAAATCGCAAATGTTGAATTCCATTACCTGGCCGACGATGGCATCCGGGACATCGGCGATGGCAGCCAGGACGCCTTGCTTGTCCATGTGACCATGGATGACGGCAGTGATGGCTGGGGCGAGTGCGAGGCCGCGCCGTTGGTGTCGATTGCTGCGTGGTGTTGCCCGATGTCGCATTTGGCCTGCAAGCCACTCAAGGCGAGTGTCTTGGACTTTGAGATTAACGAACCGAAAGACATCTATGCGCTGAGCGATGTGGTGCGTCGCAACAGCTTTGATTTGCTTCAGGCGGACCACACGCTCTCTGGGATTGATATCGCCCTGTGGGACATGCTCGGACGCAAGTTGGGCGAGCCGGTCTGGAAACTTCTGGGCTATCAGCGAGCCTTCCCGAAAGTCGCATACGCCTCACAGCTCTTTGGAGACACTCCACAACAGACCTATGAAAAGGCGGTTCGTTCTCGGAAGGAGGGCTTTCGTGCCGCCAAATTCGGCTGGGGACCCTTTGGGCTGGGAACGGTCGAAGAGGACTGCCAGCACATCGATGCCGCACGTGAGGGGCTTGGACCGGACTTGGCGCTGATGGTGGATGCCGGGACGGTCTGGAAGGATGATGTGAGTCGCGCCCAGGCGGTGGTTCCCAAATTGCAGGAATGCAACGTGGTCTGGCTGGAGGAACCCTTTGCCTCCGGGGCTCTGAAAGCATACGCGGGCCTGGCGGAACTGCCTGGATGTGAAAGGCTTTTGGCGGCTGGCGAGGGCTCTCATAATCCCGACATGGCATACAACCTCATGGACTTTGGAAGACTCGCTTTCATTCAGATTGATACTGGTCGCATCGGCGGAATCTCCTCAGCCAAGCAGGTTGCTGACTATGCGGCACAGACCGATACGACCTACGTGAACCACACCTTTACCACTTCCCTGGCTCTCTCCGCATCCATCCAGCCCTTCGCCGGACTGGAAAAGTCTCGCTGGTGCGAGTTTCCTGTGGAGAGTGCCCCGCCGTCACGCCTGCTTACCATGGTTCGTATTCTTCCCGATGCGAATGGCGAGGTGATTCTCCCCGATGCGCCTGGACTGGGGGTCGAAATCAATCCCGAGACCATCGCTCGCTATGGCCGCAAGGTCGAAATCCACTACGAGGACAAAACAATCTGGAGCGCAAAATGAAAGAAATACGAATCCTTGTTCCGCCGGTGGCCATGCTCAAGGATGGCGCACTGGAGACCGCCAAGATGCAGAGGTATTTCCTTTGGATGGCGGATCACGGCATCGGCGGACTCTTCCTCAACGGCAGTACCGGCGAGTTCAATACATTGACCTTTGAGCAGAAAGTCGAGACGGTACGCATTGCCCGGAAAACGCTTCAGAACCGGATGTACCTGATTGCAGGAGCCATTGATGGCTCACCTGCACTTGTGACCGCACTTGCAAGAGCATACCAATCCGCCGGAGCGGATGCGATTGCGGTCTGTCCCCCGCCGTTTTTCCGCCATGGGCAGCCGGGCATCCTGAAGTTCATGCGTGAGGTCGCCGACCAATCACCACTGCCGGTTTTCCTCTATGACATCCCTGCATTCACCTCGCCAATGACCTACGAGACCATCGTGGAACTGGCCAATCATCCCAATATCGTCGGCCTCAAGGACAGTTCCCGTGATTTTCCGCGCTTCGAGGCGTTGATTGTCACCATCAAGGCTACGCGCCCGGAGTTCAAGATCTACACTGGTACCGAAGAACTTCTTCTGGCGAGCCTCATGATGGGCGCAGACGGCGCAACCATTGCTACCGGCGGAATCGAGCCGGATGCCATTATGAAAATCGTATCCCTTTGGCAGGAGGGGAAATTCACTGAGGCGCGTGAGGTCCAGTTCGCGTTGCTTCCGCATATCCGCGAATGGTTCGCAAAGGATTTCCCCGAAGGATTTCGGGATGCCGTGACCGACAAGGGATTTCTCTAATCCTCTCGGTGCCGCGAGGCACCGGTGCCAAACCTGCCATTCCTCATTCCTCATTCCACATTCCTCATTCCTCATTCCTATAGGTGGGCGTTGTTTTTCTGACAATCTACTTGCTGCTGGCGTTGGCGACTGGCGTTCTCTGTCAGCGCAAAGTCCATTCTGCCGATGACTACTATGTGGCGGGCCGCCGAGCCGGCGTTCTGCAAGTCGCTGGTTCCCTTGTGGCGACCATCTTGGGAAGTTCCGCCATCTTGGGCAGCATCGAGTTCGCCCGCAAAAGCGGCTGGGCGGGTGCCTGGATGATGGTCACAGGGGCGTGCGGTCTTTTGGTGTTGTCATTGTTGGTGAAGCAGTTAGAGCGCTTCCAGGGCTACAACCTCCCAGAGTTGCTTGGGGAGTTCTATGGTCAGACTGTGCGGAAATGGTCTGCGGTCGTGATTGCCATTGCCTGGCTGGGCGTGGTTGCGGCACAGTTGATTGGCGCGGCAGAGATTTCAACCGCGATGTGTGGGGTTTCCTATTGGAAAAGTCTGTTTGTCATCGGTGGCGTTCTTGTCTTCTATACGGCGGCAGGCGGGCAGTTTTCCATCCTCAAGACCGACCTGGTGCAGGCGATTCTGGTGCTGGTGGGAATCCTGATGGTGTTCTGTTTCACGCTGACACGCAATGGCGCAATTCCTTCTGCATCAGGACTCTTCTCCGAGAAGTTCTCAACCCTGGACCTTGGGGTGCTGCTGCTCGCCTATGCGACAACATACGTCGCCGGACCCGACATCTATTCGAGGCTCTTCTGCGCCAAAGACGCATCCACAAGCCGAAAGGCACTTTGGATGGCCGCGCTGACGCTGATTCCAGTCGGCGGAATGTTGGCCTACATCGGCATCTATGGCGGGGCGGCATACCCGGAACACAACGGCTCTGTGCTTCTGGCCATCGCGCAATATGAGTTTCATCCGGCGATGTCGATGTTGCTCTACCTGGCATTGCTTTCTGCCATCCTTTCGAGCGCCGATACAACACTCTTCAACGCAGGCGGACTGCTGGCCCAATTCTTCGACGCCGACCTGCGTTCCTTCCAGAGCATCCGTCGCACGCGGGGCTGCATCATCCTCCTTGGTGGCGCTTCTATCGTGATTGCGTTATTCCTCCAGTCCATCCTGACAGTTCTGCTGGGTGCGTTGGCAATTTACGCCGGTGCCTTCATCGTGCCAGTGCTCTGGGGGCTTTTCGGGCTGAGGGCGAACCGAGGCTTCGTGTTGGCTGCCATACTGGCTGGCGGGATGCTTGCCTTGGGCGGGAAGTTTCTTCCAACCCCCTGGGGACAGTGGGTGGCCATCGCCGCATTCATCGCGAATCTGACATTGCTTTGGGTTGGACATAGCCACCTGAAACGATGCAACGAAAAGAATGCAACCCAATCATAATAAAAGGAGTATGTGAATATGAGCCCCGTTTTGGAAAATTCCCTGTTGCGCATTGAGGTGGATTCCGAACACGGCGGGCGGGTAACAAGTTTCTTCGCCAAAACGACACAGACGGAACTCCTGTGGTATGATGCCACGCGTCTGCCCGTGAATCCCACACTCGACTACGATGGCAATTTCGCCGGGGGGATGGACGAATTGCTGCCCTGCGACCCGCCGGAACACGGCTTCCCTGACCACGGCGAACTCTGGACACAACCGCTTCGAGCGATGTTCGACCAGGACAAATTGATTCTGGAGGGGCGACTCCCCAAATGCGGACTGGTCTATCGCCGGATTATGTTAATTGATAATAACTGTTTGATTTGCAAGTATTTACTTGAAAATACTATGAACCGGCCTCTGGACTTCCTGTGGAAACTCCACGCCGCGCTGGCGATTTCGCCAGGCGATCGTCTGTTGGTGCCGGCGAACTGTTGTCAGGCCGCCGACCCCGGTGACTGGTCAAAGGCCACGACGGCATTGCCAAGCCACTGGAAGAACGTATATGACATCCCGCCAATGGATGGTTCGTCGGACTTCTTCTATCTGACGGATCTTGCGGATGGAAACATGGAACTCCTTCGCGGGGATGGTGTTGCGCTGCGATGTGACTTCGACATGCAGGTCTTCCCCTGCGCTTGGGTCTTTGCCAGCTTCGGGCGACTCAACGGCTCCCGCACGCTGATCATGGAACCCTGTACCAACTACCCGCTCTCCCTGGATGATGCGGTGAAGGCGAAGTGCTGTGCGCACCTTGACGCCGGCGAGTCCCTTGCCACCGAGGTACGCTGGAGCGTGAGGTAGCACGGTTCTTGATTCGTTTTCGTGCAAACGAACCAGAGCATCATGTTTTGGGGGAAATGATACCGTTGAATGGTATAATTCCCTTTTTTTCGGCTTTTTGGAATTTGCCTGGCATTTTCCGTATTATCTTATTGTTGGAACCAACTTGAGTAGCCAGGCGTCATAAAGGTGTGTCTTGCTTTTGCTGTCCAACGACCTTAAGGAGAAATCCCCGTGAAAAGCCATATCCGTATTGTACTATCCACTTTGCTAATAGGAGTCGTCATGTCCATTTTCTCTTTTGGTCACGCGGAAGAGACGGAACCGATGAAGATCCGTCCGCTGCATTACATTTCGACGGACAAGCCAATCTATCGTCTGGGCGAGACGGTCTATCTGCGCGACGTGATTCTGGATGCACAGACCAATTTTCCCATCGACACCAAAAACTACGTGTACGGAGTCAACTGGAAGATTCTCGGTCCCAAGGGAGACGAGGTCTTTTCGTCCATGACGAATGCCAGCGAGTCCGTGGCCGCACTGGCATGGGCAATCGATGCGGATTTGCCGGGGGGCGTCTATACCGCGCGGGTGGAGAATGCTGGCGGAGATGGCGCGCCGGCTGAGCGCAAGTTCGAGGTGAAGGCATTCCGGGTTCCCCGCATCAAGAGCCAGATTGAGTTCCGACGCCGTGGCTATCTACCGGGCGAAGAGGTCACTGCAGTGGTGAAATTCGAACGCGCGGAGGGTGGTTTGCCCGAGGGCGCGACCGTCGAGGCGAATGCGCTGGTGGATGGCACGATTGTCTTCTCTGGACCGGTCGAGGCAAAACTTGGTCAGGCGCAGGTGAAATTTACACTGCCGGAGAACCTCACGGAAGGCGACGGAACATTGGCATTTATCATCCACGACGGCGGGACGGTAGAGACCGCCGCCAAGACCATTCCGATTCTTGTGGACAACTATACTGTGGACTTCTATCCCGAAGGCGGCGACCTGGTGGCGGGCGTGCCAAACCGCATCTATGTCGATGCGCGCCAACGGAATGGCAAGGGTGCAGATATTGCAGGCAAGGTCGTGGACGCAGATGGAAACGAGGTCACTCAATTCGCCACGCGTTTTGACGGGCGGGGGATTCTGGAAATGACTCCGGCCGAAGGTGGCGCCTATAGGCTCTTGGTCACCAACGAGACCACCGGGCAGGTGCGCGAGTTCGCATTGCCAGCGGCGAAGACTGGTGCGCTGGTGCGTGCTACGAAGCCGGTCTATGCCTTTGAGGACGATATCACCGTCCAGGTGGATGCCACGCAGGGGCAGGGCATCTGGCCAGTGAAGGTCCGCCTGTGCAAGCGCGATGCCACTTTGGACACCGTGGAGGTCAAGGAAGCCGGTACGGTCACGCTGAAGGCGGAGGAGAGCGAAGGCGTGCTGATCGCCACGCTCTTTGCCCACGATGGCAAGCCGCTGGCTGAGCGATTGCTTTTCCGGAATCCGCGCTTTCGCATTCTCACGCTGATAAAGGGGCTCAAGGAAAGCTACGCGCCGGGCGAAAAGGTCAAACTCACTTTCACGACGGTGAATACGCAAGGTGATCCAATCTCTGCCAATGTCGGTTTTACGGTGACGGACGACTCCGTGCTGGAGATGATTGACCGCCGCGAGCAGGCGCCGCGCCTCCCGGAGATGGTCTATCTTGAAAACGAAGTCCGTGACTTTGCAGATTCGGCGGACTATTTCAATCCCAAGGATCCCATGGCTCATGAGAAGATCGACCTGCTGCTTGGAACCCAGGGCTGGCGGCGTTTCGCCGAGGTGAAGTTCCAGTCTGGCGAGGGCGAACAGGAGTTCAAGGAGGCGCTACGCCGCGCGCTCGGTCTTCCGGAGGTCACATTGCGGCCGCCGATGGTCTATAAGGCGGCCGGTGGCGGTCGCCGCAAATTCTTCGGCTTGGGCGCACCTGTCGAAGACGCGATGGCGATGCAGGTCGTCGAGGAAGATGGTGCCTTCGAGGTGCAGCGCATGGAAATGGTGGGGGCAGTTGCCCCAGAGATGCGCAATGGAGTGGGAATGCCTCCCCCAGCACCGCCGAGGGCCGCCGATGTAGGTGTTGTCGAGGCTCCTGCCGCCGCGCGTGCGATGGCCTTCGATGTCGCCGACCCGATTGGTGCTCGTGCGAAGCGCAGAGAGTTGTTGGCTGACAAGAAGCCCGCTCCCCGCCAGGTGTGGGTGCGCGAATATGCCCATAAGGCGCGCGAGGGCCGTCAGCCCAATGACCGCGTGGATTTCACGGAGACCATCTTCTGGTCTGCGAATACCAAGACCGACCCGCGCACCGGCAAGTGCGAGATTGCTTTCGAGTTGCCGGATACTGTAGGGACTTTCCGCATCTTTGCGGACTCCTTTGGCGCCAATGGCGCCCTGGGCGAATACACGACCAAACTGCAAAGCGTGCAGCCCTTCTATGCTGAGGCGAAACTGCCTACGTTCTTGAGCATCAGCGATACGGTGAGTATTCCGATTACCTTGTGCAACGGGACCGGCCGGCCTCTGATTGGCGCGAATGTCGCGGTGGAGGTCAGCGACAATCTTCAGGTTGTCGGCAAACCCTCTTTGCACCATGACTTGATTCTGTCGCCTGGCGAGCATCATCGCGTGTCGATAAAAATCTTGGCAGTCAAGACGGGCGAGGGCACTGTCACCATCCGTTCCGTGGCAGGTGGCTACAGCGACCAGGTGACACGGAAGTTCACTGTGGTTTCCCGGCTCTTCCCGTTTGCGGCACATGGCGGTGCGAGGATTTCCGCCGAACACCCGCTCCGGCTGGAGTTCACGGTGCCCGATGAGGTCGAGAATGGTTCGCAGAAGACGCTCATCCAGGTCTATACCTCGCCAGCCGCCACCCTGGAGGCCGCGCTCAACGCGCTCCTGCGCAATCCTCACGGTTGCTTTGAACAGACCAGTTCCACCAACTATCCGCTCGTGATGGCTCAGCAATATTTCCTGAGCCACTCTGGAATCTCCTCCGAGACGATTGCACAGGCGCAGAAGCTTTTGGACGAGGGCTACAAACGCCTTGTCAGCTTCGAGTGTTCCGAGAAGGGCTACGAGTGGTTTGGAGACAACCCCGGACACGAGGCGCTCTCCGCCTACGGACTCATGGAGTTTGCCGACATGGCGAAGGTAATGCCCGTGGACGAGGCGATGGTCGCCAATACCCGCAAGTGGCTCATGGACCGTAGGGACGGGGAGGGCGCCTTCAAGCGCAACGAGAGGAGCCTGGACTCTTTCGGTCGCGCACCCGCGCCCACCACGAACGCCTACATCCTCTGGGCACTTCTGGAATCCGGCGAGAAGCCCGCCGATCTCGAAACGGAAATCGCCGCCGTGACCAAGCAGGCCGCCGAGGCCGAGGACGACTATCTCAAGGCGCTCGCTGCCAATATCCTCTTTTTGGCCGGACAGCCCGAAGGGGCAAGAAAATTCGCGGACGCGCTGGTGAAAGACCAAAATGACGACGGCACGATGGCGAAATTGGGCACAACCATCACCTGCTCCGGCGGCGAGGCGCAGAAACTCGAGTGTGCCGCACTGGCTGCGCTGGCGTGGGTGCGTTGCGGTGACGATTATGTCGCCGCGACCGAACGCACGATGAAGTTCCTCGCCGAACAGTGTAAGGCTGGCCGTTTCGGCTCCACGCAGTCCACGGTGTTGGTTCTCAAGGCGATCAACGCCTACGACCAGCAATTTGCCAAGCCGCTCAAGGCGGGGAGCCTTCAGCTCTTCGTGGACGGCGAGCCCTTTGGCGAACCTGTCGCTTTTACCGAGGAAAGCAAGGGACTGTTGCTCTTGCCCGACTGCGGGTTGAAGCTCTTGGGTGGCAAGCACACCATTGAGGTCAAGATGACCGAGGGAAGCGAACTCTCCGTCGCCGTGGAAGTCACCGGAATGACGGAGATCCCTGCGAATGCGGGAACCATCACTCTGGAGACCGCGCTGGATCGCACCGAGGTCAAGGAAGGCGAGCCGGTGCAACTTGACGTCACCGTGAAGAATACTGCCGCCGAGGACGCCGCGATGACCCTCGCCGTTGTCGCTATCCCCGGCGGGCTTCAGCTGCGGACCGCTCAGCTACAAGAACTCGTGGACGCCAAGCGAATCGCCGCATACGAACTCTGGGACAACGCAGTGGTGCTTTACTGGCGCGGTCTTCCCGCCAACGGCTCTGCCACCGTGCCGGTCTCCTTGACCGCTGAAATCCCTGGCGAGTTCCAGGCCGCCGCCTCGCGGGCGTACCTCTACTATACTGATGAGGATAAGCAGTATGTGCCTGGCGTGGAGGTGACCATCGAGGCAAAGTAATGGGACGCTTGGGACGCTTGGGGCAAGGGGGAAGTCATTCCCAGCCTTTTTGTCTTTTGATGGTCTTGCAGTCGCGAAAGACTTTCTGCTGAATCTGGGCGATGCGGTTTTCCAATTCTGTGGCGGAGTTGGCATTTTGCAGGTAGCTGAATACTGCTGGTTCCCAGCCATTGCCGCGTGTCTCATTGCGCACGGCGTTCATCCGTTCACGGATGCCGCCATTTTGTCGGAAGGAAGCTTCTTGACTGGCGAGAAGTCGTTCCAGAAGATATTGTGCCTGATGGATTAATGTCACCTGGGTGTTGCAGAGCGTCTTGGCATCGTTTTGCAAGAAATGCTCCCGCCATTGTTCCCAGCTGGTCAGGCTGCGGGCAATGTCGCGTATTTGCCGGTTCTGTGGAGAATTTGCCGTCCAGAGTTCGAGACGGTGGCTTACCGTGTAGTCACAGTAGTCTGCGAGCAATTCACCGAGCGAGGCCCGTGCGACATTCGTGAGTTTGATTTCTGTCTCCTTGCTGGTTGCACTGGCTTCGCTGCCCTCGACGATATTCTGCTTGCAGCTTCGTGCGGCCTGAACCATCTGGTCAACGGTGCGGTCTTTAGCGGCATTCAAAAAACGATTGCAGAAGACAACGGTTCCCTGGTAGATGATCTCGCTCTTTTGATATGCCAGTAGGTTCTGGTATCCGCCATGCGGAAGGATGATTTGCGGTTTGGTCACGGATGCTCCTTTCTGGTGTGGTTGCGAAAACAGACACAATGAATATACTGCCCATTCAGGAGACCGTATCCAAAGTAATAAATAATATTATAATTCTCTGTTTTGCATATATTTTCTTGTAATTCTTTTGATTTTTCCTGCGCCCAAGAATCCCAGCCATCCCATTGCTCCCAATTGTCCCAATTGTCCCAATTGTCCCAAGAGTCCCAAGAGTCCCAAGAGTCCCAAGAGTCCCAAGAGTTGCGCAGGCAGAAGCAGGGCGAAAGGAGGTGGCTTTGTGATGAAAGTCATTGCCTTTGAACAGAAGTTGCTCGAGTCAAGGACATCGCTCGTCTAATTTGACGAGGCGTAGCCTTTTGCCATACTTCTTATTCTTCTAACGAAAACCGCCCCGGATGGCAAAGACCAACCGGGGCGATTTGTTATTGTCCAGAATAGTCCAGAATAGTCAGACTAGTCCTGATATTTCACGGCGTCGTCGTAGAGTTTCTGGATGTCCTCAGAGGGCTTGCCAGTGACTTTGGCAACGATGATGGCGGCGATGAGTCCGGCGAAGAAGCCGGGGATGATCTCATAGAGCTTGGTGCCACTGCAGCAGGTCAGCCAAAGGATGTCCACAACGGTACCGACCACGATGCCCGCCAGGGCACCCTTGGAGTTGAAGTTCTTCCAGAAGAGGCTGAGAAGGATGGCGGGGCCGAAGGCGGCGCCGAAGACGCCCCAGGCGTTGGAGACCAGCCCCATGATGCTGCCGGAGTTGGGGTTGGTGGCGATGAGCAGGGCGGCGAGCGACACGATCAGCACGATGAGGCGGCCGTTCCACAGCAACTCCGCGTCAGAGGGCTGTCCTTTGCGGATGAGTGGCTTATAGACGTCGCTGGTGAAGGCGGAGGAGGCCGCGAGCAACTGGCTGTCCGCAGTGCTCATGGCGGCGGCGAGAACGGCGGAGAGGAGCACACCGGAGATGACGCCGGGGAAGATGCGACGGACCATCTCGACGAAGACAATCTCCTTGTCCGCGATTTCCGGCTGGAAGCCGAGTTTGAGGCGTCCGATGATGCCGATGAATGCCGCGAAGAAGAGCACGATGACGGTCCAGGAGATGCCGATGATGGAGGACTTGCGGAGGTCCTTCTGGGACTTGATGGACATGAAGCGGATGATGATGTGTGGCATGCCGAAGTATCCGAGGCCCCAGCCCAGTCCGGAGGCGATTTGACGCCAGTCGGCGAAGGCGTTGTAGTAGTTGGCGGGGAGGTCGGCGGCGATCTCAGTGGGTCCTTGGAGCATGAAGGTGGCGAAGATGGGGGCCAGGAGCATGGCGCCCAGAATCAGCATCCCCTGGAAGAAGTCGGTCCAGCACACAGCGGAGAATCCGCCGAGGAAGGTGTAGCTGATGATGATGAATGCGGAAAGGTACATCGCCTTGGTGGCGTCCATCCCGATGACCTTGAAGAAGAGCGTTCCGCATGCTTTGATGCTGGAGGCCGCATAGATGGTGTATGCCAGCAGGAATACCACTGCGCAGATGGTCTGGGTGGCGTGGTTGGTCGCCTTGAAGCGGTTGGAGAGGTACTGCGGGATGGTGATGGCGTCACCGGAGACGATGGAGAATCTGCGCAGGCGTGGGGCCTCGATGATCCAGCTCAAGGCATAGCCCAGTCCCAGACCGATGGCAATCCAGACCTCGCCGATGCCGATGGCGTAGATGGAGGTGGGCAGGCCCATCAGCAGCCAGGCGCTCATGTCGGAGGCACCGGCGGAGAGGGCGGCGACCCACGGACCCATCTTGCGGTCACCCAGGAAGTAGGTCTTTTCGCCGCCGTTGCGGTCCCTGAAGAAGAAATAGACTCCAATGGACAGCATGCAGAGCAGGTAGATGATGAAAACAGTGACTTCCGAATAGCTCATGGACATCGGAGAAGGCTCCTACGGGTTGGTTGCCGAACTGGTGCGGTAAGCGCCAATGTTCGTTTTATGGGAATGCCTCGGCTATGGAATGAAATGCCACGCCGAGAAAAACAAAGGGGAAATACGAAAAGGATACCCGAAAAAGGTGACTCCGAGCAATTTAAATTGCCTGGAGCCACCTTTGGGAGTTCAATCCGGCGGAAAATCCGCCGAACGACTAACGGCGGCCATAGCCACCCATTCCGCCGTGAGGACGGGGACCACGCGGTTCGCGGGGCTTCGCCTCGTTGACGGTCAGGGTACGGCCGTTGTTTTCTTTGCCATTGAGTGCGTCGATTGCGGCTTGCGCCTCGGCGTCATCAGGCATTTCCACGAAGCCGAAGCCCTTGCTGCGTCCAGTGTCATGGTCCGTGATGACACGCGCGGAGTCCACTTTCCCGAACTGCGAGAAGAGTTCCTTCAGTTCGTCATCACGAACCGAGTAGCTCAGGTTGCCGACATACAGATTTTTAGCCATTGATTTGTAAAAGACAGGTGGGGCGTTCCCGGAATTTTGTTGGCTTTCCCCCGAGAGTTCAGGAAAGGAGCCTCCAGGCTCGAGAGCGAAAGGACGCACCGGAGGGCTTGAGCGACGGGAGCAAAGCCCGCCGGGAAACTTTTCGATGTGTCGTGTAGGGACAGCTGCTCAATGCATCCCCCGCGACCTCGACCTGCACCATGCGCCAAACCGGCTTTCAAACGGCGTCGCTTGTGCACTTAGCCTAAAACGCGAAAAAATACAAAAAACAGGCTAATTTTATACAATACCACCTTGTGTGATATTTTCAAGCCGCCAAATGCATTTTTTTTCAAAAAGGTACAAGTCTTTTCAAAAGAATGGCTTAACCCAAGGGGGTTCCGGTTTGTCTCAGGCGGTTGCGGCGAAAATAGTGTGGTATCTCATAAAATTCCGCTCAATTCCCCAAGAGGGTACCTAACGGCAGAATTTTAAGTTTTAGTTTTGACTTTGCCCCAAGGGTTATCGTGCCCTTTTCAGGCGCAGATGGTTGTGGGTGCCTTGCCCGACAGCTGCGCGCCCATCGGGCGCTTGCAGTCGGTTACGCATGGTTGCGCACTCACGTGCGCTCGCTGCTTTGCGGCTGAAATAGCTTTGATTAGGTATCCTGTCGGGAAACAAAGCCTGAAATTCAAGGAATGAAAAACGCCAAACTTGTAGTCTGTCTTGACTACTATTTTCAGCATTGAAAGCCATGTTTTGCGAACCAGGCGGATGCGCGTTCGCGTTGGTCGCCCTGAATTTGGAGTACTCCGTCCTCGAAACGCGCTCCGGTTCCCAGCGCCTTCTGGAGTTGGGTCCCCAGTGTCATCTGCTCGGTCAATTCCAGTCCTTTTAGTCCATAGACCAGCGTCACGGTCTTTCCGCCTTTTCCCTTGCGCTGAATATTAAACGAAAGCCGTGGACCAGCTGGCTTGGCTGGCTTGTCGGTCCCGACTGAGAGTGTTGCACCGCCGAATGCCTCCAGCAGTTTTTGGTCTTCAGGGGAGAGCGAGGCTTTGCGTAGCTCTTCAGGAGAAGGTGGCGGAGGTGGCGGGGGCTCCTGAGGCTTCGGCAAATCCAATTTCAGATCGGCGAAGGGGTTGTTCCAGGGAGTGGAACTGCCGGGCGCGGGTGGGGCGGGCTTTTTCTTCATCTGTGGATAATATCTCGATGTCAATGATTTAGCAGCATGTCGATGTCCACTCGGCAACCTGGAAAGCATCGATCCAGTTCGGCACGGAGGTCGCTGTTGTCTTGAATCTCTTGAGACAAATGCTGGAATTCCTCCATCGGCACCTGGAGCACGCGGATGGGGCGCCCGGTTTTTCGGTCATAAATGATGAAAGTAAGTAATCCTGCATCCTTCTGGGTGAAGTCGAAGAGCAGTCGATGACGCTGCGGGGAGATTCCTTCGGCCCCACCGTTGAAGAGCTGGTATTTGGCGTATTCGACAAGCCGATCGTCTAACCCCTGTTGGTGCAAGGCTATTTTCTCGATGAAGTCTGGCCGGGTGAAGACGAGCCGGACGGTCGGGCGTTGGAGGCCCTCGGTCTGCGCCGCCTCCGTTGCGCTTTCATCCAGTTTCAATGCGAGCGCGGCCTCCTCTTCCGGTGGAAGCGGATGCGCGGTCTGCACCACCATGAACGGGTGCTGGTGATCTCGGTAGATGAGCTGTGCCGGCACATTGAGCATTGCCTGGCATTTGGGGCAGGCGACGCAGTTCAGAGTTCCATGAAGGAGTTCTGGGAGATGTTCCGATTCCGGGGTGAGTACTGTCACCGGATCGAACTCGAAGTGCTCCGAGCAATGTGGACAGGCTAGTTCCATGAGGAATGAGGAATGAGGAATGAGGGTTCTCGCTCGCGATAGGCGTCTGTCGTCTGTTGTCAAGGTGGGCACTGCGGTTATTGCAGAGCGTCCTTGAGCGTATCGATGGTCTGGACGCCGACGAAGGAGCGCACTTGTTCGCCGCCTTTGAAGATCATCAGCGTGGGGATGGACATCACGTTGAAGCGCGCGGCCAGTTCCGGCTGCTCGTCCACGTTGACCTTGCCGACAGTGGCTCCGATTGCGGCCAACTCATCAATGTGGTCGTCAATGAACTTGCCCTGCATCCGGCATGGTGCGCACCAGGTCGCCCAGAAGTCGATGAGCCAGGTGCCTTGCGCGATGGCCTGGTCGAAGGTCTCAGTTGTCAGATTGACAAGTTTTTGTTCCATAGTGCGTTATTTTGAATGGGGTGAGGTTTCGGAGAGGAAATTCACGGCGTCCATCCCGGCCTTGGCTCCCATGCCGGCGGCGATAATGGCCTGGCGGTAATGCGGGTCGGCGCAGTCGCCTGCGGCGAAGACGCCGGGGAGGGCGGTGAGGCTTCGTGAGCCATCCACAAGTTTAATATAGCCCTGTTCGTCGAGCGGGAGGGCGGTGCCCTCCAAAAGTTCCGTGTTGGGGAGGACTCCCACCGCCACGAAGACGCCCTTGCAGGGCACGAGGGCGGTCTCGGCGGTCATAGTGGACTGGATACGCACGCCCGCGACCCGCCCGCTGTCGTCGGCTTCCAGAGCGGTGGGGAGGCTGTTCCGATGGATGATGACTTTGGGGTTCGCCGACACGCGGTCGGCGAGGATTTTGGTGGCGGGAAGGGTATCGCGCCGGTGGATGAGATGTACCTCGGCTGCGAAGGCGGTTAGCGCGAGTGCCTCTTCCAGCGCCATGTCTCCACCGCCGATGACGGCGACGGACTGGTTGCGGAAGAACGCACCGTCGCAGGTCGCGCAATAGGAGAGCCCCTTGCCCAGGAAGCGCTTTTCGTCGGTTAGTCCCAGCCGATGACGGCTGCCCAAGGCGAGGACGACTGCCTCGGCGGCGAGTTCCGTGCCGTCATCCAGCGTGAGGTGGTTGTTTCGTTCGGCGAAGGCGATTTTAGTGGCAGCATTGTATTTAAGGATGGCTCCGAAGCGCTGTGCCTGCCGTGCCATGGCATCCGTGAGGTCGAAACCGGTGGTGCCGTCAGGGAAACCAGGATAGTTCTCGACATGGTTGGTCTGCGTGAGCAGTCCGCCCGGTTGCATTCCCGCCAGGATGACTGGCACCAGACCCGCGCGTGCGGCATAGATGGCTGCCGCACAGCCGGCGGGACCAGAACCAAGAATAACGAGACGTTCCATGGAAGTTTACAGTTTAGAAGGCAAAATCAAGTTTTGTTTCAAGGAAACCACAATACTATACTGTACGATAAATCTGCTGAAGCAAGTTTTGGTTGTTGTGAAGCGATTTTTCTCAGTTTGTTTGCGCAGAAAATAATTTTGAATTTCCCAAGACGATGGCACGCTTCAGAAAAGACGTGCTAAAGTATGACCATTCGGCTGTTGATTGTTTTTGTTGTTCAACCTCTTAACCATCTTAAAAACCATGATCATCGTCAATACAGAAACCATTCCTGGGAAGCGCATTGTGGAGGTCAAAGGGCTGGTGCAGGGCAACACCGTCCGCGCCAAGAATGTCGGTCGGGACATCGCGGCGTCGTTCAAGAACCTGGTCGGCGGCGAACTGAAAGGCTACACCGAGTTGCTGGTGGAGAGCCGTCGCGAGGCGGTGGCCCGGATGATCGCCCAGGCGGAGCAGCTCCAGGCGAACGCGATTGTAAATGTGCGTTTCGCGACCAGCAGCATCACTGCGGGGGCCGCCGAACTGTATGCCTACGGGACGGCGGTGACTGTCGTCGATGATTACTCCCAGGGGGTGTAGCCTATGGATGTGCAGACTTCCCCAGAAACCCCCACTGGCGGGTTGATCGTGTTGTGTTTTTACCTTGCCTGGCCGCTACTGCTGCTGGTCGGCACCTGGCTGGTTCATTGGCTGGGAGGGCGTTCTCGCAGACGCCATCTGGACGAGCAGGAGGCATACTTCCGGGAGCGCATCCGAATGACGAACCTCAAGCGCTTTCCGCCGAGTGGCTGCCTCAATCCGCAGTTGGTCACTGGTACTGCCGCGATTGCGAACAACCACTTTGTCGCCTTCCTGGCGGGCTTCAAGCACATCTTCGGCGGCGAGCTGAAAGGCTACACGCAGATGTGCGATGAGGCACGGCGGCTGGCGTTGGTGCGGCTGCTCCAGGAAGCCGAGAGCATTGGCGCCAATGCGGTTTACAATGTCCGTTTCGAGACCGCGACAATTGTCTCGGCGCAGAACAACAAGCAGTCCGGCGGCGTGGAACTGATCGCCTACGGGACGGCAGTGCGCGAAGAACGATGACCAAAGACCGCGAGAAATTCTTCTCGGTAGAAGAGGAGGTCGCCCTGCATCCGGAACTTCTGCACAAGACGTCTCCGGCGGAGGAACCGCCTATTGCCGTCGAGCGTGCCGATGGAGACTATTATCAGTCGGTCGCCTTCGAGCCAGGCGTGGCTGGCGTGCGTGAGGGTCTGCGCCTTCCTGGGCAGTCCTGGCCGTGGACCGCAGCGGTGCTGACGACCATCCTCTGCGGTTTGGCGGGAGGTTTGTTGGCGGTTCCGGCGATGTTCCTCAAAGGTCGGGAGTCTGGGGTGTGGACGCTGATGCTGGTGGTGTTCGGACCATTCGCGGAGGAGACGCTCAAGCAGAGCGGGATGATTTTCCAGCTGGAGAAGCTGCCGGGGACTGTGCGTTCAGGGTGGCAGTTCTTCCTGGCGGCTCTGCTGGGTGCGGGAGTTTTCAGCGTGCTGGAGAATCTGCTCTACGGCCATGTCTATTTGCGCCACCTGCCGCCGGAACAATTGGCAATCTTGATGAACTACCGATGGATTGCCTGCACCGCGCTACATATTGCCTGCACGATGATTTCGGCGCTGGGGCTGCGGAGGGTTTGGCGGGACGCCCTGCGGAAAGGCGCCCGTTGCCAAATCAGCGATGCGTTTCCCTGGTTCGTGGTTGCCGTGGTGATTCATGGTTGCTATAACCTGCTGATGTTGCTGGTACAGGCGTTTGGAAAAGGATGAAAAGGCAATGGCCCTCCAACCGAATGCTTATTGCCTGGAGTCTGAAGGTGTTTTCCTGGATCAGTGTGTTGCAGGTGTTGCTGATTCCGGGGGCCTGGGCATATAGTCGTTGGGCGGGGGCAGGAGATGTCAGAGCACAGTTGGATATATTTTGGGCTTTGTTTCCCATTCTCAAATGGGTGAACATCATTTCGCTGGGGATTGTCGTCGTCCTTTTACTGCTGCTGATATTTGTGTGGGTGGTTCGACGAGAAAAAACGGACGAGCCGAAACAAGAGGACTAAAGTACATTATATTTTTAAAGTCGTTCGGCTAGGACAGTTCCTCGTGTATGCTGGCCTTCTGTGATTTCCCCTCAAGTGCTCTGAATGCAAACCTTCTGGCAGCCATATTTGCCCTACAATGCAGTCTCGTGCCGATACAGCGAGATTGGCACGAAAGGGCGAAACCGCCGTTTTTTCGTGCAGCGGCTGACCACGGCGTTGCATCGCCGGCTGGCGAAGTGGTTCGGCAATCCGCGCTTTGTGCTGGAGGAAGGGCGCATCTTCATGATGCCGGAGGGCAGAGGCGCAATTCTTACGCCGGAACAACTTGCGGCACTTCGGGCGGAGGTGCCAGGTCTGCCAGGCATTGCCTCGGTGTCGCCAGGGTTTCTTCTGGCTCCCGAACTGTCATCACTGGAGTCTTGTATTCTGGAGCATTTCCCGAAGGTCTATGAGGCCTTCGTTGCGCATTTCCCCGCCTCCGAACGGACCTACACGATGCGGGTGAACCGCAGCGTCAAGGACTTCCCGATGCGTTCCGCCGAACTGGAACGGCATTTCGCCGAAAAACTCCTTCCTGGACGCGGACTGACACTTGACCTGCGCAACGGCAATTTGCGCATCGAGGTGGACCTGCGTGCCAAACGCGCTTTCGTCGATTTTGAGCGCATCGAGGGACCTGGCGGACTGCCCACGGGCAGCGCGGGCGGCGTACTGGCGTTGCTTTCCGGTGGCTTCGATTCGCCGGTGGCCTGCTACGAGATGATGCGACGTGGCTGCAATGTCGATTTCATCACCTTTCACAGTTCGCCCTACACCCCGCCGGCCACCATCACCAAAGTCTGTGGCATCGTGCGCAAACTCAACGGGTTCCAGAAGCGCGGGCGGCTGGTGGCGGTGAACTTGATGCCAGTACAGAAGGCCATCCGGGACGCCTGCGAGGAACGTCACCGCACCGTGCTCTACCGGCGTTGCATGATGCGTCTGGCGACGGTAGTGGCGCGGTATTTCGAGGACACCGCGCTGGTCACCGGCGACAACCTCGGACAGGTGGCCAGCCAGACGCTGGCGAATCTGGATGTCATCAGCCGCGCCACGCCGATGCTCGTCCTGCGACCGCTTTTGACCTACGACAAACTGGACATCATGGCGGTGGCCGAGCGCATTGGAACCTTCGCGCTTTCGCTGGAAAAGGTGCCGGATTCCTGCACCGTCTTTGCGCCGACGAATCCCGCCACCAACGCGCATTTGGATGCGGTGCTGGAGGACGAGGCGAAACTCATTCTTCCCGAACTCCTGCGCGAGTGTCTCCGCAACACGGTGATTATGAACGCGCTGAACTACAACGAGCATCCCTTCGTAGAATTGCTGGAGCAGGAACTTCCGCTGTGATGAGAAGTCTCAAGGACATCCCCAAAGAAGAAGTGCTCTCGCTCCTGAAGAGCTTGGGGCAGCCCGCCTTCCGCGCCAAACAGCTGCGCGACTGGCTTTACGGACCACGCTTCGCCGCCACCTACGACGAGATGGCGAATCTCCCCGCCACCCTGCGCGAGAAACTCGCCACTGAGGTCGCGCCATTTGCGCTGAAGGTCGTGCAAAGGCTTGAGGACCCCACCGACGGAACGGTCAAGTGGCTCTCCGAATTGCTGGACGGCAATACCATCGAGACGGTGCTCATCCGCGTGCCCCAGCGCACCACGGTCTGCGTCTCCACCCAGGTGGGTTGCGCAGTGCGATGCGTCTTCTGCGCCAGCGGACGCTACGGGCTGGTGCGCGACCTCACCAAGGCCGAAATCATCGACCAGGTGATGCTGGCGTGCCGGGAAGTTGGCAAACGCGTGGACAATTTGGTCGTGATGGGCATGGGCGAACCCATGATGAACCTCGACAACCTGACTGCCGCGCTGGACGAATTGGGCAGTCCGGAGACCATCGACTTGGGCAATCGCCATGTGACCATCTCCACCAGCGGCATCGTGCCGGGCATCCGTCGATTGGCGGAATTGCGACGTCCCTGGAACTTGGCGCTTTCGCTCCATGCGGTCAATGACGAGGAGCGCGCCCGCATCATTCCCACCGAGCACCGATACCCCTTGGAGGAAATCTTCGAGGCGTGCGAATACCACCGCGAACTCACCAACCGGATGCTCACGCTGGAATACGCGCTGATTGACGGGCGCAACGACTCCCGTCCCACGCTGGAACGCCTTGCGGCCATTGCGCGACGCCTTCACGCGAAGGTGAATCTGATTCCCTGCAACCCGAATGCGAGCAACTGCAAGTCGCCGGGTGTCCGGCGTTGCCGCGAGGCGCTTGCCTTCCTGGAGCACTCCGGCGTGCAGGCGAGCCTGCGCCTGAGCCATGGTCAGGGCATCCTGGCCGCCTGCGGACAATTGAAGTTTAAAGTCTAAAGTCTAAAATCTAAAGTTCTACTTAACCCACGGAGAGAAAACATGAAACTGAAAATCTGCTTTGCGATGATTGCCTGCGCGCTGTTGGCGGTGTGCGCCGACGAACCGGCTGCTACTCCGGCGGAAGAGACTGCCGCTCCGAAGGCGCCGAATCCCGTGGTTCGAATCACCACCAGCGTGGGCGACATGCTGGTCGAACTCTTTGAGGACGAGTGCCCGAACACGGTCGCGAATTTCATCGAGCTGGCCAGCAAGGGCTTCTATATTGATATGTCGTTCCATCGCGTGATTCCGGGCTTCATGGCGCAGGGTGGATGCCCCTACTCCAAGTATGAGAATCAGGGGGGACAACCAGGCACCGGCGGCCCGGGATACCGCTTTGCGGACGAATTCAATCCGAAACTCAAGCACACAGGGCGGGGCATCCTCTCGATGGCCAATTCCGGAGCCAACACCAACGGCAGCCAATTCTTCATCACTTTCGCCGCGACGCCCTGGCTGGACGGCCATCACACCGTCTTCGGCAAGGTGATCAAGGGACTGGAGATTCTGGACAAGATCGAGAAGGTGGGCACTCAGCAGGGGACTCCCACCAAGAGCATCATCTTCAACATTGAGGTGATTTCCAAGCGTGACCACGAGTATCATGTGAAGAAACTGGGAAAAGATAAATAACTCATTTGTAATAAATAAGTTATGAATAAACTCGTGTCCAGTCTGCTTGGCTTTGCCTTGCTGCTTTGCTGGGGCTGCCACAGCGTGCCCGCACCACCAGGCTTTGTCGGCGGTGGCACAGGCACGGCCGGGCGCATCGAGTTGCCGACGACATTGTCGAAGGCGGCCCAGTATGCCTTGCTGTGCTGCTACATCGACCAGGAGGGTGACAATGCCGCGCGATGGGCGGCCGCGAGTCTTGCGGTGGCCCAGAATGCGCGGCTACGCCTTCAAGAGGAATTGTTGGCCGAACAGGCCCTGCCATTGCGCGAAAAGTATTCGGATGCGCTGACGGTTGGCGCGGATGGAAACCTGGTGTGGCGAGATGGTGCGTTGGCCAATCGGACAGACTGGGAGACGTTGGCGACGATGTTCGCGGAGGTCGAGGGATTTCTCCTTACGCAGCAGGCGCTTCCGGTGCCAGTGGAGGAAATCCGCAGTTACCTGACTGCTCGCGGAGACTCCGCGCAACTGCGTCGCTTTGAGGAGTGGGTGAAGAACGGCCATTCCGAGTTGGTGGTGACAGCGGTTGGGCCGTCAGCGCAATTATTTGAATTGCAGCGGCTCCGCGATGCGGCGAACAAAAAGCGCGAGTTGCTGGCGGTCGAAGGGTATGCCCATGCGGCGATGGACACGGGGCAGGGGCTTCAGGCGATGGAATTGCTTGACGAGGCACTGAAAAGCGTGGGCAGCGACAATTCGCCGGCGCTTCTGGGCGACTATTCGACCCGTCCACGGCTGGAGGCGATGCGACGACAGGCCCCGCAGCTGGTGGTCTCGCGGGAACTTCAGGCACTGAGCGCATTGCTGTTGGAGGGCGATGGCTGGCGTGTCGGCGAGGCGCGTCTTGGGCAGGATTTGGTCGATTGGCGTCAGGATTCGCGTTTTGCAGATGCGTTGGAGCAGAATGCCGAGGTGATTCGAAATCAGGCGGGCATTTTTCTGCAACAGCGGTCAATGGCCCTGACGGCCGAAGTGAGTGAGTTGCTGTCGGCAAAGAACTGGTGGAAGTATCGGCGGGCAAAAATGCTTTGCGAGGAGGAGTGGTTCTCCGCGCGGCCTTGCTATTCGGACCCCATCACTGCTGAGTTGGGAAAAGAACTCCTGGCGGAGGCGGTCAACTGGCATCGAAAGGTGTCGCGCGAGTTGGTGCAATTCTGGCTCGCCATGCAGCAACGGGCGGATGAAATCGAGGGGCGCTTTGGACTGGTGGCGGCTCTGGATTGGACGCTGCAATCGTTTGCGGAATCCCAACGGACTGGGGCAGATTCGGCGGTGACTGCGGAGGAACTGACGCTCTCCCAACAACGCGCGGCGCATGCGCGTGAGATGCTGCTGGAGCGGAAACTCCGCCAGCAGTGGAGCATCCAAGGCGTCACGGCGGAATTGCCAGGCGCGGGAGTGACTTGGCAACGGGATATCGCGGGGCGGCTGGACGCTTTCCTGAAGGCTTCGCCATTGGAGAGATTCATCCAAGTCCAATTTGAAACAGCCGATGAAACGGAATTCCAACCAAAGGTCGCCGTGACCGATGGACGGCTTGCGGAATATGGAAGTGCCTCCGAGCCGGAGCGCACTGCCACGCGGATGTTCCGATGCGTTTCGGAACCCCATCAGAAAATCCAGGAAGGTAATCGTGTCGTTTACACGCAGGAACTCTACGACCAGGAGATTGTCACGCGGACCATTGAACGCACGGCGCATATTCGCCTCTCGCTGGTGATTCGGGTGGCGGGGATTCCAGAACGGCGGGTGGAGGTCAATGAGTTCCTCCGGCGGGATTTTGTCGTGGAGGAGTCCCGTCCATTGCAGGTGGCCGGCCAGCATGTCGTGGAGGATTTGGCGCAGGCACTGCCGGTGGCGACGGAGCCAAAACTGCGCGTGGACCGCGTGTGGAGCGAGGGCGAAGTGCTCGATGAGGCACGCCGCCGGGTACTCGACCAGGTGCTCCTGTGGGTGCTGGATGCTCTCGCCGAAGAAATGCTTGAGCGGTACGAAAGACTTGATGCCTGGTTGGAGAGCGAATTGGAAGATGACGAATTTACCACCCACTCGAACAAGGAGTTCGCTCAATATCTGGAAGCGATGGGGGAGTTTTCCGTGCTTCTGGAAACCTGGAAGCCACAGGCTTTGCTTGAAAAACTGCCGCCGTTGCCGGAGAACCCCTCGGAGGCCCACGCCGCAATCCATGCGTATTTGACGCAGGTTCTTGAGAAACTCCAGTTCGTTTTGATGACGAATTTGGCGGATGAGGAACGATAGGAATGGCTCAGGATGAATCCCCGCACGAAGTGACCCGATGGCATCTGTCCATTGCCTACGATGGCACGGCCTTCTATGGCTGGCAGGTGCAACCGCATAACCGCACGGTGCAGGGCGAACTTCTGCGGCGGCTGCGGCTGATGCTGCGCGCTCCCGACCTGCGCATCTATGGCTCCAGCCGCACGGACTCCGGAGTCCACGCCCTGGACCAGCAGGTCTCCTTCGAGGTGGTGATGCCGGAGGACATCCCGCCCAACGAGATGGCACGACGGCTGGACCGCTGGCTGCCGGACGATATTCTGCTCAAGTCGGCACGCATCTGCGACGCGCCGTTCAATGCCCGCTACGACAACTGCGGGAAGGCCTACACCTATTGCATCTCTCCAGGCATCAAGGTGCATCCGCTCTATACGCGCTTCTTCTGGAAGGCTCCCCACGAACTGGATGTGGAGGCGATGCGCAGTGCCGCGAAACTGCTGGAGGGTGAACACGACTTCGCCTCGTTCGCGGTGAACCCCGGCAAGGTGATCGAATGCACGGTGCGCAATCTCCGTCGGCTGGAGGTGCTCACGCCTGGCGACGGTATGGTCTATGTGAATGCAGTGGGGGATAGTTTTTTATATAAGATGGTACGCAGTCTGGTGGGCTATCTGGTTCACGTGGGGCAGGGCTATGCCAAACCCGAGGAAGCCGCGCGTGTGCTTGACGGAAAGGACCGCAGCCTGGCGGCGGACTCCGCCCCCGCTCAGGGGCTCTTCCTCGCGAAGGTCTTCTTCTCGCCCGACGAATGGCAAACCTATCAGCCCATTATCCCACCCTTTGACTGGAATAAGGTCAGAGTAGTTTAAAGTTTAAAGGGAAAAGGTTAAAGTTCAGGTCTCAGGCTCTGCCTGGAAGGTGAGAGGTGAGAGGGAGGGACGCGCTCCGGCGCGCCCTGCGTTGCCTTGGGAGGCGAGAGGGAGGGACGCGCACCGTCGGGCACAAGTTGGTCGGTCAGGAGGCCTGCGCCGTAGGTACGGAAGTTTGCTTGGTCGCGGGTATCGGCCTGGATGGTGTATTCATGAGACGCCTGGCTGAAAAAGAGGAAACTATAACTGACAAAGAGTATGGCACATTGGATTCCGCAGTAGATGGTTCGTCTCAGCAGAAGGGAAAAACGGGTTTGGATTTTGCCGTCGGAATATTTCCGAGGCGCGATAAGTCCCCAGACAAATGCAAAAAATACAGGAAGATAGACAAGCAGAAGACCCGTCCGAAACAATAGTGGCCAATTCGGCTCCCAGAATTTCGTCACCACGGCGAGGATGACAATGATGACCTGGACAAGCAGTAGCGTTTTTGACGCCCGTACGCAACCAGAGTACCAGCGCGGTGGTGCAGGTTGCTCACCCTCTGGCACTGCGGGGAGGGTGACGGAACTGTTGATTGCTATCCCAATCAGTCCGGAAAAGATAGTAAGGATGAGGAGGAGACAGATAAGCATGGGGATGGGCTTGCAAGTTCCCTGTTTCAACAACTTGTGACTATTGGCATAATTTAATGCCGATTCAGAATTTACTCCTTAAAGGGCATGGTTGAGGGGGCTTTTTTCAGCATTGTTGCTCTTCGTCAGCTGGGTGGTTGGTAACGTTGAAGGCCTTTGCCTTGAGATGCGGGATTTCCCGCGCATCCATCTTCGTGAAGCCAAAGCACTTCTTCCCCAGGTCTTTCAAGGAGGCACCAATCAAATATAGTTCTTTGTCGTCGATGATGAGAAAGCGGTCATGGAACGCCACGCTGGTCCTGATTTCCAGCGTCGGGTACTGCGCATTGAACTTCTCGAGGTCGGAGGAGGCAAGTCGGTTGCCTCGACTGGAGGTCACGACCACGACGGAGACGCCCAGGGCCTTTTTTGCCAGCATGTCGAGCGTTCCAGGCCCTATCCAGTTGTCAATCAGCAGAATCGAAGCCCGGGCACGGGCGATCAACTTTTCCATTAGCGAGCAGGCGTCCCACAGTTGACCATCGTAGAAAACGCCCTGTGGTGGCGGGTCTGTTGTCGCAAGCCGTTCAAGAATTGCATCTACTTTCAAGTCCGTTCTGATTTGCCGTTTTTCCACTGCTTCGATGCGATGGAACATTTGGGCATTTGCCATGATAAATCGGCGCAGAGCAACAAATGCCCGCATGATGCGTATGTTCACTTCAATGGCGGTATTTGAATGCAGGACACCGCTTAACATGGCAATTCCTTGCTCTGTAAAAGCGTATGGAAGCTGACGATCGCCACCCCAACTTGAGATGCCATTTTGGCATTTCAAGTCATTCCACTCTTCGGCAGTCAGCTGGAACATAAAATCTTGGGGAAACCTTGCTCCATTGCGTTTAACCTGCCTGTTTAGCGCCCCTGTCTCCACGCCATACAACCTTGCTATATCACGGTCAAGGATGACCTGTAGTCCACGAACAGGCTTGATAAGATTTTGTATTCCAATTTCTTCATCGACAATTGCCTGGGGTGAATTGGACTCGTCGGCTTTTGGATGCTCCGTCATCATAGTGCTTTGAATTCGCTCGTTCTACGCTTGCTTTCGTGGTTGTCGCAGAAGTGCCGTTTTTCCCACATTTCGCTCAATATAGCCGCCCATTGGGGATTTGCCAGAATCTCACCCCTAAAAATATTAGATTTATCTTTTTGATATTAAAGTATATAAATTCATATAAATTCACATGAAATCACAGTCAATGGATACCAACACAGGTACAGGGAATAGAACCGCAGTTCAGCGGTTAAGAGATAATGCCTCTAAACGCGGGGAATCGTCTCTTGGCAGAGTTTATCCTTTTCGGCAGACTTGCAGGGCGAAGGCGGCCAGGTCGAGTTCCTCGGGGACATTGGCCTTCAGGGAACGCCACGCTGGTCTTGATTTCCAGCGTCGGGTATTGCGCATTGAACTTCTCGAGGTCGGAGGAGGCGAGTTTTACGGAAGCCGAAGGTCAATGCACCAACTTGAGATGCCATTTTGACATTTCAAACGGTGTCACTCTTCGTCAGTCAGCCGGCTTTTTTGAGGGGGCTTAGCGGCGAGTCGTCCAGGACAATCCCAAATACGGGAAGACCCAGAGAGGCGCCCGCAGAATCATTGCCTCGGCAGCAAGGTCTCGTAGATGGGAGCAAGCTGTTCTGCCAGACCAGGCAGGTCATCCTTCGCGGTCTTCCAGATCATGTTATAGTTTGTCTGCACATAATCGTGTATGAGAATATTGCGCATTCCGACAAGCACCCGCCATGGAATTTCGGGATGCGCCATTTGAAGTTCGGCAGAGATTTGGTTTGCCGCCTCGCCGATAATTAGGAAATTGTACGAGACCGCATCCCCTTTTCAAAGAGGAAGCAATGAACTCCTCTTTGGCGCAGGAAGTCGCTTCGTTGATTTTGCCGATGGCCTGCAGAATATGCCCGATGCGTTGCCGGTCGTTGATCATAGCGGAATCATGTCCTTTCTTGCCATTGGGCCAAAATCCGGGTCAGCCAAGGAAGACAGCGGAAGCACATCGACCTTGCAGTTAAGGATGTCGGCAAGATCCAACTGCAAGCCCACCTGGTCAAACAGAGACGCCTCCTCGTTGAAGTCCATAAGGAAATCAACATCGCTTTCTGGAGTCTCCTCCTTGCGGGCACAAGAGCCGAACACATATACCTTCTCGGCGTTGTGCTTCTTCGCAATCTGGTAAATCTCGGCCTTTAGCCGATGCAACTTGTCAAGCTGGCACATTTTCCACTCTCGCTTCCACTTCCAATAATCTGCGTGAACATAATATATTGCCATTTTAAGACATTTCCATACCATCAGCAGAGGCTCTCAAGTCATGAAACCCGTTATTCCCTATGGCTGGTTGCTTGAACGCCGTGTTAAAGAACACGAATGGCCGTTTGCGGAGTTCCATTCGGATGGCGGCTTCCGGCAAATTGGATATCACAAATGGTGATTTCCATTTTCTGAATTCGTCGTCCGACAACTGATACATGAGGCGTTCGGGAAAGCGATTGATGTTACGTTTGGCCGCCTGGTACAATGCACTTGTCGAAACTCCGTATAACTCCGCCAAATCACGGTCAAGAATGACCTGAGTGCCGCGAATTGTCAAGATCTGGTCCTGAATTTTGGAGATTGCCGCATTGTGCTCTTGGGGGACAAATATTTGTAATTTGTTGGCTGCTGGTTTCATCGCCTCCTCCAATTTTTGCAATCCACTGAAATCATCCTGCTCGTTTCTTCCAAGAAAGACGTGATGACATCGCATCTCGGCATTCTTATCCAAATATAACCGCCCATGGGGGATTTGCCAGAATCTCATCTCTAAAAATATTAGATTTATCTTTTTTATATTCAAATATATAAATTCATATAAATTCCTGCGAAATCATAGTCAATGGATACCAACGTAGGTACAGGGAATAGAACCGCAGTTCATCGGTTAAGAGATAATGCCTCTAAACGCGGGGAATCGTCTCTTGGCATTGTATTGTCGAAATTAACTTGCTGTCGCTCGTGAAAAGGGAGTTAATATTTACGATAGTGATTTAATTCACTTGGTCTTTAAGTCATTAGGATTTATTACTATAATTAGGGTAACGACGGAAACAACAGTGGATGATTTCCAGTGCGTTTGTCGTTGGCTTTCTATGTTTCCAAGAATCCGCATTTTGTTTTTCCCGTAATAATCCCCCTAACACAACCCAAGGAGTTTGATTCAAATGAAAAAATCCTTCACGCTGATTGAACTGTTGGTCGTCATCGCGATCATCGCGATTCTCGCCGGAATGCTCCTCCCCGCGCTCTCCAAGGCACGCCAGAAGGCACGCGATGTCTCCTGCATGAACCAGCTTCGCCAGCTCGGCCTCTCCTTCATCCAGTATGCGGATGACCAGAATGGCCGTATCCCGCATCCCTACATGTCGAAGAATGCCGACAACAATTGGACCAAGACTCTCTTCACCTTGGGCTATCTGACTGAGCCGGAGGCTTTCCTCTGCCCATCGGATACCCGCGCGAACTTGGCGAAGTATCGTCCCAGCGAGGGTGGTGATTTTGGCTTCGGAAACTGCAGTTACGGAATGAATCTGTATATCGGCGTTTTCGGTTCAAGCATCTCCGGCGCACGTTTCTCCAATCACGCCTCCTCCATGTTCCTGGCTGGCGATGCCAGCGATAATCTCACGGGCAATGGCAGTAACAATTATCCTGGCTTGTTCCTGCCCCAGCCGGACATCGAAGCCTTCCCCACCAGCGGCGCGGATGTCTGGCGGACTTCGCTTACCGCAGACACCGATGGCACCGCGAATTTCGGCTGGCGCCACAACGGCAAGACCTGCAATATGGTGATGCTCGACGGCCATGTGATGGGGGCCAATCGCATCTACGGCCAGGGCGACCCGGATTTTGATGCGCCCTTCTGCTACAACCCCACTACCAACTAGGATAATATGATCTGCCGATCCGGCTGGGAGGGCTTTTGCTTCTCCCAGCCGGATTTACACTGTCAAAAGAGACAGGCCGCCATTCCGGCTCCGCGAACCTGCTCTTCGCCGACGGCCATGCGCTCGCCGCCGACAAGCGCGAACTGCTTTCTGAAGTAAATCGGTACAAAAGAACCTCCCGGCATGCCACGTAGCCTTTTGAGCCTTTTGCTGTCTGCCACGGCACTGCTTTGTGCCGCCGAGTGGTCCATAGAACTCAAGGACCTCCCCGACGACTACGGCTGCGGCTCGAAGAACATGATGCTCTACTGCCAAAAGGGCATTCCCAGCGTGGGTTGCTTTGTCGGGCACGCGAACCCCCTCACGCGCAACGACCGCGTGCTGATGCGCTTTGACCTTGGCGAATATTACCTTCTGGAACAACTTCCCGAAGTGAAGTCGGCGTGGCTGGAGTTCACTGTCCACTACCGCACCGCAAATGCCGACGGGCATCAGCTGATTGTCGAGCATCTGGACTACGAGCGCGAGGCATTCGCCAAGGAGGACCTGGCGGCCGACGAGGCGACGACGGTGGCGCAGGAGCCCATTGCGGAAAAGCGCTACCGGCTGGATGTCACCGCGGCAGTGAAGCACGACCTGGCGGCACGGCGTCTCCATGCGGCCTTCCGTTTCGCCGCGACCTGCGGAAACGCCGGAAACACCTCCGGGCAGCCCATCGGCTGTGAAATCCGCGTACCGGTCGAACACGCCGGAAACAACCCCAGGCTCGTGCTGGAATTCTGAAGCGCCTTCGGCCAACTTTCCCGCGGCATTTCGCTGCGGGCACCGGCCCCTCATTCCCTAATTACCCTATTATGAAGTATTTCCTGGCCATTTTGGTGTTCTGCGCCATGTCGCTTCCTGCGGTGGTGCTTTTTGAAGAAGGGCGAGTTTGCTCCTCGATTGTGGTGGGGGAGGATGCCCCGGAACCTGTGCGTCGTGCTGCAAGTGAATTGGCGCTGTGGCTCGGGAAGGCCTCCGGCCTGGAATTCCGGATCGCAGACAAGCCAATCGATGGCCTTACGCCAATCTACCTGGGCGAAAGTGCTTTCGCACGGGCGAACGGCTTCGGCCGCGAGGCCCTGAAGCCCGACGGCTATCTGCTCAAGTCCACGGACGACTATCTGCTTATCGCGGGATGCGACTATCCGGGCGGACCGCTGCCGGGGTTCATCCACCCCCAACGGGTGGTGGAGACCTGGAGCGACGAATTGCAACTGGGCGCCTTCGGCGAGATGGGGACCATGAATGGCGTGGAGCGCTTCCTGGAGGAGTTCGCGGGGGTCCGCTGGTACATGACCGGCGAATTGGGCGCAGTCGTGCCGCATCTGGCGCGTTTGGAGGTCCCGACGCTGGAGAAGACGAACGCCCCCGAATTCGAGTACCGCTACGCCTGGCTCTGCAACTTCCCCGACTCCCCCAGGGACGCGCTGTGGTACCGCCGCGTGGGCTTCGGCGCCCCCGCCGCCGTCTGCATCAACCACAGTTACATGATAATGCAGAACCGCAAGGACGACCATCCGGAGTATTTTGCGCTGATTGACGGCAAACGAGACTTCGACCGCCGTTCCTGCATCGCGGGCGGTGGCGGATATTGCCTCACGAACCCTGGCCTTCGGCAGGCATGGGTAGACTACATCTGCGACTATTTTGAGCGGAATCCCGAACAGACGCTCTTCCCGCTGTGCCCCAACGACGGCATGATGAAGATCTGCGAGTGCCCCGACTGCCAAGCGCTCCTCTCGCCGGAACTGGGCGCGGGCGGAAAATTCTCCAACTATGTCTGGAGTTTCACCGGCGCGGTGGCGCGCAAGGTCGCCAGACGCTGTCCCGGCAAGCAGGTGGGCTGTTTTGCCTACGCGGACTATGTTGTTCCGCCCACCACGCCCGCCGAACTTTCGCCGAACATCGCCATCATGCTCTGCATCGAGCGACAGGGGCTGGCAAATCCAGAAGACAAGGCGCGGATGCTCTCGCGAATTGAGGACTGGAGCCGTCGGACCGCGAACATCTACCTGTGGACCTATCCCATCTACGACTACTGGAAGCCCTGGCGCGGAACCCCGCGCTTCTACCCGCACCTGCTCAAGGAGAACTTTGGGTTCTTGCACGACCTGGGCAATGTGCGCGGGGAGTTCCTCGAATCCGAGTCCGGCTCCCCTGGCGACGACATCCCCAACAACCGCATCGGCTTCCCTGGCCTCTCCCACCTGACCGCGTACCTGACCGTGAAACTGCTCTGGGACTCCCAGTTGGACATCGATGCGCTCCTGGAGGAATACTACCGGCTCTTCTACGGTCCCGCCGCCGAACCCATGAAACGCTTCTGGCAGAAGGCCGAGGAACTCTTCATGACGCGACGTGGCGACCACCCGGTCAATGTCTTCAAGCCCGCCGACCTCCAGGAGTTCTATGGCCTGCTGGACGAGGCAGCCCAATTAGTCGCGCCGGAGTCCCCTGAGGCGCAACGCGTCGCGCTCATCCGCTCCGAGATGGAACCATACACCAAGGCGCTCATGAACCTCGCCGACGCGCAGCGCCCGCTGACAGCCACACGGGTGCCACGGCTGACATTGGACCGCGACCTGTTCGACAGCCCCTGGCGACAGGCAGCCCGCCACAAACTCGTCGCCAAGGACGGCTCGCCCTCGCCCTTCGACACCATCCTCCTGGCCGCGGCGGACGACGAGGGCCTCGGACTCACCGTCATCTGCTTCGAGGACAACATGGAGCAACTCTCCGTCCGGGCGAAGAGCGCCGACGACGAAGTGTGGGAGGACGACTCCGTGGAGTTCTTCTTCGAGGGAATCGGCGACAACGACGACGTGGCGGGATGCCACTTCATCCTGACCGCAGGCGGCGTCCTCTGGGACTCCGCCTGGACGGGCCGCAAGTCCCCTGAGGAGGCGAAGTGGGAGTCCCATGCGCAGTGCGACGCCTGGCGGCTGGACGGACGGTGGGTCACGCAAATTAAGATTCCCTGGGGCGACCTTGGAGTCTCAGGCGACCCGAACGGAAGGCTGGTGGCGAATGTCTATCGCAACCGTGTCTGCGGTGGCACGCCGCGTCACGCGGCCTTCAACCCCACGATGACCGACCAGCACCGCCGCACCGATTTCTTCGGAGACCTTGAGGTCAAGTAGCATCGTTTGACACGGAGACACGAGAGACAATCCTTGTCAGCCCTAGAAAACAGAGTTAACATTTGCGACAGTGATTAATCCCAGGCAGTCATGGATTGCCTGCAAACCATGACTATAAGAAGGCCAACGCCCCAATAGAGAAACCGGACTGCCGCGCTTCTTCCCCGGCGTTGCGAATGCGTTCGTAAGGCTTTTCCCATCGTCCCCATTGCAATAAAACCCACAACCAACATAACACAAGGAGGTTAGTAAATGAAGAAATCCTTCACCCTGATTGAGCTTCTGGTCGTAATCGCCATCATCGCAATCCTGGCGGGGATGCTGCTACCCGCACTTTCCAAGGCACGCGCGAAGGCGCGCGATGTCTCCTGCTCCAACAATCTTCGACAACTGGCGCTCTCCTTCCTCAGCTATTCGGATGACAACAAGGGACGTCTGCCGCATCCGTACCCTTACGTAGCCACTCGGAACTGGACCCTGATTCTCTTCACGTCTGGCTACCTGACCGAGCCGTCCGCTTACCTCTGCCCGTCGGCCAGTCGAAGTGATCTGGAGCGCTATCGTCCGTCCGACTCTAGCGATGCATTTGGCAACAATCACTGTAGTTATGGGATGAACCTATATGTCGGGCTGGTCAGCGCAGCGAATCCTCTCACTTCGCCGAACATCTCCCATCCCAAATTCGCCAACCACGCTTCCGCCGTGATGCTGGCCGCCGACGCCAGCGACGAGATGCCCGCCAACGCCAACTTGTTTCTTCCCCAAGGCTTTGAAGACGGTTTTACCGGCGAGGGCAAGACCATCACAGCCGAACTGGATGTCGCCAATCCGCCGCAGCCAGGCTTCGGATGGCGTCATGTCGGCAAGGCCTGCAATGTCGCACTGCTGGATGGTCATGTGAAGGCTTTCACCAAAATCTACCACCGCGGCGACCCGGATTTCGTCGTGCCATACTGCTACAATCACACCGACAACTAAAGTACAACGAGTGGGCGAATCCATCGCCGAGGTGCGGTTCCGCCGTGGTCCCGGCGATTTTTGCAGAACAAAAACCAATGTAGGTGGTTCTAAAAGTTGATGACAATGGGGTGGTCAGGCAAAAGCCATTTGCTGCGTTTTCTGGCGGGCATCGTCTCCCTTTTTTCCTGTATTGCGGCTGCCGGCATGGTGAAAACCGCTCGCGTCGATGGATACCTGCTTCTTGAAAATGAATGGTCGTGCCTGATGTTGCGTGAGACGGATTTCACCCTGCATCAGATGAGCAATCTTCAGACGGGATGCGAGTATGTTGCCGAACCGGGAGCGGGCCTTTACCGCCTTGTCCTACACACCCCTGGCGAGGCCCCGAATGTATGGTATGAACTGCCACCTGGCGTTTGTTTTCAGGCGAATGACTTTCCGCAAAGGAGCGCCGAGCCTTTCGGCGACGGGGAGAGTGGCGGATGGGAATTGACCTTCGGCGGGGTGGATTGCACGGATGGTAACATCCAGGTCACAATCCGCATTTCCCTCACTGCCGATTCGCCACTTTTCCAATGGGACATTGGCATCGACAACCATACGGACCAGGCGATACAGCATTTGGAGTTTCCCTGCCTTTCGGGGTTGGGCTGCACAGGCACGGAAGCCTGCGAGTCTCTGGCAGTGCCAATCTATTCTGGACAGAAGCGAACCAACATCCGCCACGAGGCGGCCGCGGCGCCCGGGCTGACAGAGTACCCTGGAAGCGGCATGAGCATACAGCTCCTGACCTACGAGGACGGCAATGGCAACGCATTGTATTTTGCCAGTCACGACGCGCTGAATTTCAGGAAGACCTTCGTCGCAGTTCCCAACGAATCACATAAATCTTTCAATATTAGAACCATCCACTATCCAGCATCACCCTGCCGCCAGGCCTCCTGGCAGTTGCCGTATCCGATGATTGTCGGACCTTTTTCTGGCGACTGGTATGATGCCTGCAAGATGTATCGGTCATGGGCGACAGCCCAGCCACATTGGAGAACATCTCTAGCGGAACGGAAGGATGTGCCGACATGGCTAGCGGAAACTCCAGTTTGGTTCCAAGGCAACGAATGGACGGATACCGAGGAGGCGCTGCTCGCCTTTGCCGACAGAATTGTCGCCGCCCGGAAGGGGCTTGGCTTTCCCATCGCCTTCCACTGGTATCTCTGGCAGCACCATGTCACGCACGACTTCGCATATCCGGACTATCTGCCCGCGCGTCCCGGCTTTGCCGAAGCGGTGCGCAAGGTGCAGGACGCAGGGTGCAGGGTCATTCCGTATCTGAATATCCACCTCTGCGAAACCCAACTGCCCGTCTGGGGAGAGCGGGGCTTGTCTCAGGCCGCCAAGCGCAATTGCCGCAATGAGTTGTACCGTTGCTACGGGGTCTGCGATGACCGCAGCCGAAAGGATGACGCGACGGCGCCCGTTGACGTCTTTCGTGGCGAGGTCAAAGGACGGGACATGGTACCCATGTGCCCCGGCGAACCCATGTGGCAGGAGGTGATTCTCGAACAGGCGCGTGGAGTGCTGAAGGACTACAACCCTGACGCACTCTACTGGGACGAGACGTTCTGCTACGCAGGGCTGTGTTATGCCGACAATCACCGTCACTCCTGGATTGGCGGCTCCGCCCATGCCGACGGCATCGCCGAAATCCATCGGCGCACTTCAGGTCTCCGCCCAGATGATTTCATGACCGTAGGTGAAAATCTCGGAGAATGCTACATCAATGTTTGCCCGGCATTGCTGAATGGCCATTCCGACGGACGCGGGGATTCCCTGCCCATCTTCCAGACGGTGTTCGCAGACAGAGTGGCCGAGATTGGGTTGTTTGTCAAACCCGGCGAACTGCGGGACCGCGAGACATTTGTCTCGAAACTTGCCTTCTGCCTGCTTCGCGGACGCATCCTCGGGTGGTTCAATTCCGACCAGGGTCTCCTTGACATCGTTCAGCCGGAGTTTTCCTGGCAACTCGAAATGCTTCGGCAATACTGCGACATCCGGCTGACCGGGCTGCCCTGGCTCTATGCAGGAGAGATGCTGCGGAAGCCAGACATGTCCAACATGCCGATGGTCATCCGAACCTGGAATCCCTGGGGCACAAACCGCGATGTGGAGTTTGCCTTCCCCGCCGTGGAGGCAGCCTGCTATCGGTCAGCCGACGGAAGGCTCGGCATCATCCTTGCCAATCTCACCTCCGAAGATCAAATGGCTTCATTCCCCTGGAATTTCAAGGACTGGGGACACGCCCTCGGAGCGCGCGTTCTCCGAAGCGAATACCGCGATGGAACCTGGAGCAGCCCAGAAGAACTGACACTTGCCGATGCCATGGCTGTGGAGTTGAAACCGTTCCAGGTGGTTATCGTTGCCTTCAATGCAAAGTCTCCCCTTTAGTGACTTTTCCTGAAACCGCCCATGAACGATTTGACAAACCAGTGGCATTTAGGCGGGATGGTGGCCCAAGGAACTTCCGAACGGAATATCCAGTCGTTCACCTGCTGCGCCACGCATGGCGTCGTCGGCTGGCGGGTGTGGTACTCTGTATATGACCAAGCCGAGACCTCTTTCGGCTTCGGCTATCTGGACTATACGGACGAGTTTCGGCTGCTCCACGACACGCCGATGCGGATTGCCACGCAGCCTGCCGCCGAGGGCCTGAATATCCTCGGAGTTCCGACGGACTGGAATCTCATCCAGCCTGTCCATCTTCGGCTCAAGGACGGCCGCGAACGGCTCTACTTCTGGGCCTTCGGCGATGGGGGCGTCCAGCGTTATCTCGCGGCGGACAGCAACGACGGCATCAATTTCATCGTGGAGGACTGGCATTGCCCCGTGCTCTATCATCCCAACGACCGCGCCATTTCCCAGGAGGCCCTTCGGGAGTGCGGTTTGTCTATCTATTGCCACAATGGACACCAGCCGCAGGATCCCTCGGAACCTTCGGCGACGCCGGAGATGCTGATGAATGACGCGACCAATGTCTATCTCCTGCCTGACGGCACCTTCGAACTGTATTCGGCGGAGGTCGTCCAACTGCCGCCCGACGCCCCGCTTCCACGCCAGAAGGACCTGCTGGTCCGGCAAATCCAACGCCGCGTCAGCGCCGATGGTGTCCATTGGAGTGCGCCGCAGCACATCCTCTCAAGGACCACGAACGACCCGTATGACCTCCAATTCTACTACCTCTCCGTCACCCACACGCCTCTGGACCGCATCGGCATTCTCGGGCATTACCGCTCGGACTCCGGCACGATGGACCTGGAGTTCTGCCGTTCGCAGGACGGTGTCCATTGGGAACGCGAGGGCAGGCCTGGCTTTCCACGGGAAAAAGGCGTCGAGATGCTCTTTGCGCCCCACAACCTGGTATGCGTCGGAGGGCTGTACTACCTTTTCTATTCCGGCAGCCACCTGAATCACCACGGAGTCTCCAGCCCAGACGCGCCCGAGACACCATCCACCTGGATTGGAGCGGCGACCATCCCCGTCAGCGCATTCAATGACCTTTCACCAAAAGACGCTTTGCATGATTCGGGAGCCTTTTCTCAAAAACTCTCTTAAGAGCCATTGAGAATTATCCTGCTTTGCTGTATTAAAAATTGTTTACTTCAATGACCAACCAAGAATTGTACCGTCATGCCAAAGCCGTGATTCCTGGTGGCGCTGGCCTGTTGAGCAAGCGCCCCGAGATGATGGCACCCGACCTCTATCCACCCTATTTCCGCAGCACGAAGGGCTGTCGGGTGACGGACTTGGACGGGCGGGAGTTCATCGACTTCTCGACGATGGGCATCGGGGCCTGTCTGCTTGGCTTCAATGACGAGGAGGTCAGCGAGGCGGTGGTCAAGACGGTGCGTGACGGCAGTTTCTCCTCCCTGAATCCGCCTGAGGAGGTCGAACTGGCGGACCGTCTTCTCGCTATCCATCCATGGGCCAGTTGGGCGCGCTTCGCCCGCGGCGGCGGAGAGTTGGCGGCGGTGGCCATCCGCGTCGCCCGCGCGACGACGGGCCGTTCCAAGGTGCTGATTATCGGCTACCACGGCTGGCACGACTGGTACCTGGCTGCGAACCTCGCCAGTCCCGATGAACTTGGCGGGTTGTGGCTCAAGGGCCTCTCGCCTTACGGCGTCCCCAAAGAGCTACTGGGCACCGCGCTGGTCTGTCTGCACGGCGACTTTGAGTCGCTGGAGCGGATTTTCCGCGAGCATGGCGACGAGCTGGCGGCGGTGATTGCCGAACCGTGCCGCCACGAGGAGCCCACGACTGGTTTCCTGGAGGCCCTCCGCGCGAACTGTGACCGCCACGGCGCGATGCTCGTCTTTGACGAGATCACCATCGGCTGGCGCTACCGCTTCGGCGGCTCGCACCTCTCCTTCGGCGTCACTCCCGACCTGGCGCTCTTCGCGAAGGCGATGGGCAATGGTCATCCCATCGCCGCCGTCATCGGCAACCAGAAGTGCTTTGACGGTGCCACCAAGGCTTTTCTGAGCAGCACCTACTGGACGGAGCGCGTCGGGCCGGCTGCCGCCCTTGCCACCATCGCCAAGATGGAGCGCAGCCACGTCGCCGAGAAGGTCAATACCTTCGGCCATCGCGTGATGCGGCTCTGGGAGGAAGCGGCGAATGCCGTCGGTCTGCCGCTGGAGACGACGAGCCGCTTCGGCTGCCTGGCCTCCTTCCGCTTCAAGACGCCGGCCCCGAATGCCCTCCGCACGCTCTTCACGCAACTGATGCTGGAGCGGGGGTTCCTCGCCGGCGTGGGCTTCTACCCGTCGCTTGTACACGGAGACGCGGAGTTCGATCTTTATGCAGCAGCCGTCCGGGAGGTCTTCGCCATCCTTGCGCCGCTGGCCCAAGAGGGCGAGGGCGCCATCCGCGCGGCCCTGAAGGGACCGGAGGCCCATACCACTTTCCAGCGACTGCTCAAGTAAAGGTTAGAGGTGAGAGGTGAGAGGTGAGAGGTCGGTCAGTTGGCGTTTAGGCAATCATAACCATGAAACTTCCAAGAACCAGCCGCGTGCTCGACAAGCTGCGCGCGGGCATGAAGACCACCTGCTTCAAGTTCAACCTCGGCAGTCACCGCGCGGTCGAGATGGCCGCGCTCTGCGGCGTGGATTGCGTGTGGCTCTGCCAGGAGCACGTCCCCACCGACTACGCGGTCGTCGAGGCGCAGGTGATGGCCGCCAAGATGCACGACGTGGACAGCATTGTCCGCGTGCAGAAGGGCTGCTACAGCGACTACATCCTCCCGCTGGAGCTGGACGCCACCGGCATCATGGTCCCCCACCTGATGAGCCTGGAGGAGGCGCGGGAGATTGCCCACCAGACGCGCTTCGCGCCCATCGGGCTGCGTCCGGTGGATGGCGGGAACGCCGACGGCCTCTACTGCATGCTGGACTTCAAGGAGTACCTCCGCTTCGCCAACGCGAACCGAATGGTGATTGTGCAGATCGAGGATCCGGAGCCGTTGTCCGAACTTGACCAGATTTGTCAAGTCGCGGGCATCGACATGCTCTTCTTCGGCCCCGGCGACTTCAGCCAGGCCATCGGGCACCCCGGCGAGTTCGCCCATCCCGAAATCGCCCGCGTGCGTCGGCTGGTCGTGGAGACGGCCCACAAATACGGCAAGTTCGCCGGAACGGTCGCCTCGCCCTCCATCGCGGAGGTCTTTGGCGAGGGCTACGATTTCGTGAACTGCGGCTCCGATGTGGGCGCAATGATTTCCGCCGTGAACGCCGGCCTGGCCCAGGCCGCGCCATTCTGTAACTGATCTCTGAGGCAGAAGGTCGATGAGCGGCTCTGACGTCCGTCGTCTCGTCGTCGTCTGACGTCTGACGTCCCGTCTGCCCTGACGTCCCGAATCCGAACTTTACCCTTTAAACTTTAAATTATGCAACTGGTCAGGGACATCCATAACATCCGGCTGGGCATCATCGGGATGACCGAGGGCAACGGCCATCCCTACTCGTGGAGCGCGATGTTCAACCGCTACGACGTGGAGGCGATGACGAAGGAGTGCCCGTTCCCCGTCATCCCCGGCTATCTGAACAAGGAGAAGTGGGAGACCATCGGCATCCCCGGCGCCAAAGTGACGATGATTTATTGCGACAACCGCGCCGACGCGGAACACGTCGCCCGCCTCTCGCTGATTCCCACCGTGGCTGACCGTCCAGAGGAGATGATCGGCCAGGTGGACGCGGTCATCATCGCCACCGACATCGGCTCCCAGCACGTGTGCCGCGCCCGGCCCTTCATCGAGGCCGGCGTGCCGCTTTTCATTGACAAGCCGCTGTGCGACAACCGCGAGGACCTGGAGTGGTTCAAGGAGCAGATCGCCAAAGGAGCGAAGCTGTGTTCTTCCTCCTCGATGAAGTACTGCAAGGAACTCCAGCCCTACCTGCGCGGCAACTGGCACGAGATTGGCGAACTGCGCTTCATGACGATGGCGATGGCAAAGAGGTGGGAGACCTACGGCATCCACGCGCTGGAAACCGTCTTCGCGCTGACTGGCCCCGGCTTCGCCACCATCCGCAACACCGGATCGGAGAAGCGGAACATTGTCCATTTGACCCATCGGGAAGGCTTTGACGTGGTCATCGGAAACATCTACGACGTGAACAGCGGCGGGCTGGTAACCCTCTGTGGCAACCAGGGCACCCTCACTATCCGCATCCAGGACTCCTACACCGCCTTCCGCACCCAACTGGTAAAGTTCGTGGAATACCTGCGAACCGGACGCCCGCCGCATCCCTTCTCGGACACCATCGAGCTCATGCAATTGGTCATCGGTGGCATCGAGAGCCGCACAAATGGCGGAAAAAACGTGGAAATAACTACATAAATGATTAATTATAAATAACTTATGAATGTAATTGACACTTTCCGTTTGAATGGGCGCACGGCCATCGTCACCGGCGGGGCTGGACGCTATGGGCGACAAATCGTCGAGGCGCTTGGCGAGGCCGGGGCCACGGTCTTCATCGCCTCCCGCGATTTGGCGCACTGCCAAGAGACCGCCTCCGCCTTCGTTGCGCATGGACTGGACGTACGCGCCCTTCGGCTTGATTTGGGCGACCGTGGCTCCATTGACCACCTGGTGGCGGAGGTCATGGCGCAGACGAATCGCATCGACGTTCTGGTCAACAACGCCGTCATCCGCAGCGCGTGCAGCGGTTGGCTCCAGGAGCTGGAGAACTACGACCGGAGCCTCCATGTCAACGCCTCGGCCACCTTCTACATCACCGCCGCCGTTGCGGAGCGGATGAAGCAAGCCGGGGGCGGTTCCGTCATCAACGTCGGCTCCTTCATGGGGCTGGTCGGTCCGGAGCAGGCCAACTATGCGGGCACCGACATGGGCGGAAATCCCTCGCCCATCTACTTCTACGAGAAAGGCGGGATGGTCAACTTTACCCGCTGGGCCGCCAGTGTGTTGGGGCCCTGCGGCATCCGCGTGAACGCCATCCACCCCGGCGGGCTGCTGGAGCCGCACCTGCCCGAACGTTTCGTAAGGCAATACAGCGAGCGCACGCAGCTGGGACGCATGGCCAGCCAGACCGACCTGAAAGGCGTCGTCGTCTTCCTGGCCTCCGACGCCTCCGCCTACCTCACTGGAACCAATATCCCCGTGGACGGCGGATACACCGCAAAATAGCCCGAACTCCCGAGAAACAACGTTATATTATTGATGATTCTTTTTGGGCGTCCCTTGACGGGATGTAGCCGCATTAAAAAAAGAGATGGAACTTTCCAAGGAAAAACTGGTTGAGGCTTTGGAGCGGGTTCTGGCCAATCCGCGCTTTGAGCGCGTGGTGATTCTGGATGCCTACAAGCCTTCCCGGAACAGCCAGGAGAAGCCCTTTCTGGAGCCGTACAACCGCCTGAACATTGTGCTGGAGGGTACCATTTCGCTGGAGTGCGGCAGCGGCACCAACCGAGGACTGCGGGAGTTTCCTGCGGGGACTGTGCTGGTGATGAAGCCGTTCTGCCTCACCAAGGAAGTCGAGCGATTCGACTATTCCAGCGAGAACCTCGGCATCGTCTGCCGTCCAGACTATCTACGGCTGCTCTACACGATTTGCCCCCGGGGTGCCGAACAATCTCAGGAGATTGACTACTATTATCATATCTCCGACAGCATGCGACAGTGTACCATCGACGCCATCTCCGCGCTCTGCGGGATGGCCGAAGATACAGAGGTAGAGCAGCTTTTCGCTCAAATGCTGAGGGTCATCTGTACTATGGCCCTGAATGACCTGAAGGCCTCGCGCCAGCAGGAGGTCGGGCGCTCCTACGACCAGTGGTGCCGCATCCAGGACTTCATCGCCGAGCGTCCGCCAGAACAATGCACCCGACGGGCAATCGCCCGGCATTTCAATATCACCGAGACCTATGTCTCCATGCTTTTCCCACGCTACTCCGGGATGAGCTTTTCCGCATATATCCGCAAGAAGACCGTCGATATGGCCGCGATGCTTCTGCGCACCACGGACTTGACCGTCAAGGAGATTGCCGACCGCTGCGGCTTCAGCTCCCACAGCCATTTCACTGCTGTCTTTCGCGCCATCCATCATATCACGCCAGGGGCCTTCCGTCGGCTGAAGTGACGGGGCGCCCGCTCGCACACGAGCGAGAACTGGGGAACCCGCGCAAAATGCGCGGGCACGGAACGGCCGCACTGCGGCAGAGTTTATCCTTTTCGGCAGACTTGCAGGGCGAGGGCGGCCAGGTCGAGTTCCTCTGGGACATTGGCCTTCAGGGCGCGAAGGAAGGTGCCGACGGCCAGGTTGTCCTCCTCGGCTTCTTCAATCGTAGGCTTGGCGGCGCCTTGTGCGTACGGGAGGAACTCCGGCTGGGGGAGGGTGGCCTCTGGGACGCCCGCCGCCGCAAGATAACGCTGCTGGAACCAAGCCTGGAGGGTGTTCAGATAGACTTCGCGCAGGCGCAGATATTCTGTGGCGATCTTGTTCTTCTTCTGTTCCTCGACCTGTTTGCGCAGAGACTTGTCCTCGGCGGCGAGGTCATCCCACTGCGGGTCCCAGTTTGCCTTGACGGTTTCCTCCGCCCTCGCTTGGAGTCCTCCGAAGAGTTCCTGGAGGGCGCTAATGGCGCGCAGTGCGATGCGGGTGCCGGCATTGCGGTGGAGCGTCGCCAGGGTCTCCAGGTATTCTTTGGGAACCAAGTCGTTATAGTTAAATTTATTGTTGAGCAGAAGAACCTTCTGGCAGCGGGAATGGATGGTGGGCAGAAGCAACTGCGGGCGCGTGGTGAGCAGAAGCAGCATCACGTCGCGTGGAGGTTCCTCCAACGTCTTGAGGAAGGCGTTGGAGGCCTCGGTCTTCATGCAGTCGGCTTCCACGATTAGGCCGATTTTCAGCATTCCCTCAGGGACTGCCAGGATGATTTTGCGCTCGAATTCGTGCATCGCGTCCACAGGGATGATGCGGGACTTGGACTCCGGAGCGAGGCGGACGAGTTCGGAATAGTTGCCGTCCAGCAGACATCGGCAGTTTCGGCAATGTCCACAGGGCATGCCATCGGGCAGGGAGTTGGTGCAGGCGGCGGTCTGCGCCCAGCCGATGGCGAAGCGCTCCAGCTGTTCGGTGGAGTCGCCAATCAGCAGATACGCCTGACCGGTGCGGCCGTGGAGTTTCGCCTTTGCCAGCGCATGGGCGACCTGCGGGAATTCGTCTGACCAGAGTGGTTTGCTCATGATTCGATGCGGGGAAGTCGTTTCTGCACGATTTTCCAGATTTGCTCGTCGAGTTCCTCGACGGACTGGGTGGCGTCCAGCGTCACGATGCGTTCGGGGTGCCCGGCGGCCAGTTCCAGGAAGCCCTTGCGGACCTGTTCGTAGAAGCGACGGCTCTCGATTTCAAAGCGGTCCACTTCGGCCTTCGTGGTGTCCAGGACCTTGCCGAGTCGTTTGAAACTCTCCTCGACGGTGAGGTCGAGGAAGAGCGTGAGGTCCGGCCAGCGGTTGCCGATGGCGTATGCGTTGAGTTGGCGGATGAACTCCAGGTCCATGCCACGGGCGTAGCCCTGGTAGGCGGTGGTGGAGTCCGCGAAGCGGTCGCAGAGTACGATGTGCCCGGCGTCGAGTTCAGGCCAGAGTTTTTCGCGCAAAAGCTGTGCCCGGCTGGCGGAGAAGAGCAGCAGCTCCGCCTCGTCCACCAGCCTTTCAGATTGCTTTTTCATGAGAATCTGGCGGATTTCTTCGCACAGCGGGGTGCCGCCGGGTTCACGAGTGGAGAAGACGGTGTGACCCAGGCGTTCCAGGCGGGTGGCCAGACGCGCGATCTGGGTGGTTTTGCCGGCCTTGTCCAGGCCCTCGAAAGTGATGAATAAGCCGTTCATATTAAATTAGTCGTGAATTGTATTCCCAGTTGCCTGGTCGAAGTGCTTGCGGAGGGCAGGAGTGCAAGATGGGAAGCCGAAAAGCCGGGTGGTCTCCTTGGCAATGATGTCATCCGTGGCGTCCGGGAAATCGTTGCGAATGCTCTGGGCGGCGTTGCGGATTTCGACATCGGGAATTTCGTCGAAGGCACGGCGTTCGTCGGGCGTGGCGGGTACGCGGAAGTCCCGGTAGTTCTGCGGTTCCATACCGTCCGGCCAGTAAACCGAGGAGCCGCCTGCATCGGCGGTGACGCGGGGCTTGGCGACCTCGATGGCGGAGAGGATGGCGTCCTGCACCTTGGTGGTGTTTCGGGTGATTCCCCAGGCCGCGCGCAGTCGTCTGGCGAGCAGGGCGTCGGTGACGGGCCCCTCGGTCGCGATGATTTCCTTGACCTGCCGTACCAATTCCTTGTGGCAACGGAGCGTGAGGCCGAATTCATCCAGCGGACAGTTGGTCTTACCCTGCCAAGGATGGTAGGGGGTAGCAGGACTAGGTTGGCTAGATTGGCTAGTAGTGCCAGCAGGGCTAGGTTGGCTAGAGGGGTTGGCCGCTTTTTCCTCTGGTTTTCGACCATGCAAAGCCGCGTCCAGTGCCTCCAGCAGGGCCTGTTCGGCAGCGGGGCGGTCGAGCCGCCATTCGGTTGCCCAGGCGTGGGCGAGATTCCAGCCGAGACCTTTAAGGACGCCAGTGCGGGTGCTTTCGCGGTCGCGGCAGGTGTAGTCGCGGGCAGAGCGTCGCCCATCGCAGAGGATCCCCAGCAGGTATTCTCCAGGCTTTTCAGGGTGCTTGACGGCCAGGTCGATGCGGAAGGATGAGCAGCCGACATTGCGTTCGCTTTCGTAGCCGTGTTCGGCGAGGAACTTGGCGATGATCTCCTGGAGGGTGTCGGCGGCGGCATCGCTGGCGAGTTTTGGCGCGGTGGCGGCCGCGCCGCGTTCGGCGTAGGCGAGGAACTCGCGCAGGTCGTTGGCGCCCTTGGCGCTAGTGCGGGAGAGGTCAATCTGCGTGGCGTGGATGGAGCTGAAGACCACCACGCGGTGCTTGGCACGGGTGATCGCGACATTTAGGCGCCGTTCGCCACCCACGCGATTGAGGGGGCCGAAATTCATGTAGAGTTTGCCATCCGCATCGGGCGCATAGCCCACGGAGAAGAGAATCACGTCACGCTCGTCGCCCTGGACATTCTCCAGATTCTTCACGAAGAAGGGTTCGGGAAGGCTGTCGCTGAAGTATTCCTCGAACTGCGGGTGGTCGGCGCGGAACTGCTCAAAGCGGTCCTGGATGAGTTCGCACTGCGAGATGTTGAAGGTCACGATGCCCACCGAGCGCTTCGCCTGGGCGGGATCGGCGATCATCTGAGCGACGTAAGAGACGATCGCGTCCGCTTCGGCGGAGTTGGTGCGGGTCCTGCGGTCGAGAATCGCGTCTGGCACGAACTGGAAATGCACGCCCAGCAGGGGGGAGTTCTTGGCGGCGGGGAAGGTGTTGAGCTTGTTGTCGTAGTAGTGCTGGTTGCTGAAGGCGATGAGGGACTCGTGGCGGCTGCGGTAGTGCCAGTTGAGGTGGCAGGAGTGGACGCCGGCGGTGAGGCATTCGTCCAGAATGCTGTCCAGTTCCTCGACAGCATCGTCGTCCTCCTCGGTGGTTTCGGTGTTGGTCTTCTGGAAGAACTGGGTGGGCGGCATCTGCTTTTGGTCGCCCACGCAGATGAACTGCTTGCCGCGGGCGATGGCGCCGATGGCGTCGGCGGTGGGAATCTGCGAGGCCTCGTCGAAGACCACCAGGTCGAAGGCGTTCATGTCGGGCGGGAGATACTGCGCCACGGAGAGGGGGCTCATCAGGAAGCAGGGCTTCAGGCTGCCGAGGATGGGCGCGACATTCTGGAGGATGGTGCGGACCGGCTTGATGCGGGACTTCTTCTCGCATTCGCGCTTCAGGAAGCCCAGCGCGGTTCCGGCGGGGCATTCGCTGTTGCGGCGTAGCGGGAGCCGTGCGGAGATGCGGGCGACCGCGAGCTTGGCGGAGAGCGCCATGTAGTCGGCATCGAGTTTGCAGAACTGCTCGATGCGGTGTTCGTGGCGGGTGCCGATGAAGTCCGCCAGCGTGGGTTCGGCGACCAAAATCTGCTGAAGCATCACCGTCTCCAGGCGTCGCCGGAATACCGTCAGAAGTTCGTCCGGCGGGAAGAGACCTTGTTCCAAAGCGTCTAAGAAAGGTGTCAGGCCAACTGAGTCGGCGTTCTCGCGACTTTGGCGCCAGACGCGGTAGGCGCGTAGCGAGGCGAGGTTGTCGGCGGCGTCGGCGAGGCTGACTGCGAACTCCTCCAGGCTGGTCGAGAAGGTCGGCGTCACTTCCATGGCGGAGGTGCGCTGGAGCTCTTGAAGTGTCTGGTTGAAGACCGACATCGCATCCACGAAAGCTTTGGTGCGTGGAAGTGCGTCCGGAAGGCATTCAGGGATGGTGGAAAGCTGTGTATCATCTTGTGGACCATATAGTTTAATAATCGCCCCGACAATTTGCGAGGCGTCTTCCAGTTGTTTTTCCAGTATATTCCAGTTCGGCGTGGATGCCAGCCAGTCGGGATTGCCCAGCAGAGTACCGATGTGCTGGAATGCAGTCGAGTTCTTTTTCATTAGTTCTTGGCATTCAGCGATATGCGGGAGGTCTCTGGCAAGGTCGTCGGCGGAAGGGCGCGGAGCGACAGGCTGGCGGTAGCACATCAGCGCCTTGCCCAGCGAGCGGTTCGCGAAGAAACGCGCAACGAAGAATTTGGCGTTATTGGCTTTGAGTGTCTGTTGCGTGGCGGCGACCGGTATGGCGGAAAGTTGGTCAGGCAGCCAAGCGGACAGCTTCGAGCGTAGTTCGCAATAGCGCTTGGCGTGGTCAAAGGTGGTGCGCAGGATGTCCCGCTGATTAGCCACCTCGTTGCACAACAAACCAACGGGTAACTTGTCGAGTTTGGGAAGATAAGTCGCAAGGGAATCGCGGACCGACAATTTGGCCGAATCGGTCAGGGCATCCTCGCAACCAATGGCTCGGTCGAACCCCTGCGTGGCATCCTGAAGTTGCGCAGTGGCTTCCTGGAGTTGCGAAATTGTCGTCGGAATTCCGGAATTATCCAGTTTTGTCCAGTCTATCGGTTGGGCAAAGAGGCGGAGCTTGTGGCAGAGTTCCGGGGTGACGGCGGCGAAGCCGTCTTGGGCGGCTTTGAGTGCCTCCACGAGTTGACTGCGCTCTTCGGCAGTCTGGGTGAGGAGGTCGTTCTGCTCCCAGTTGATTTGTGCGGCGGGTCCTTCCTCCAGAGTTTCAGCGAGGCATTGGAAGGCGGAGATGCCGTTGGGATAGGCGTGGTGGAGAAGTTTGATGTATCCGTTGAGGGCATCGCGTTGGGCGGCGAGATCCTTGACCAGCGTCTGCCAGTTCTGCGGTTCGGGAGCGGTCGCCAGGTCAAGTGCCTCGCGGAACTGTGCCAAGACTTCGGCTTTGCCCGCCTTGTTGGAGTGTAGTTCCAAGCAGAAGGGCTTCATGCCCAGTTTGTTCAAGCGGTTCTGCACGACTTCGAGCGCGGCCTTCTTTTCCGAGACGAAGAGCACACGACGGCCCAAAGTGAGGTTGTGGCAGATGAGGTTCGCGATGGATTGCGACTTGCCGGTTCCAGGAGGGCCATGCAGCACGAAGGTCTTGCCCAGCGCGGAGTAGAGGATGGCAGTAAGCTGCGAGGCGTCCGCCGCCAGCGGACAGCACAGTTTGTCCAACTCGACATTGGCTTCGACCTCGGCGGGCGGGAAAACTTCGATTTGGTCGTCATAGACACCGGAGAGTCCTTGTACCAGATGGTGGACCAGCGGCTGTTTTTCCAATTCTGAAGAACGATTATTTAAATCATTCCACATTAAGAATTTAGAAAAAGATAGCCGAGCGACATAAAGCGTCTCGATGACCTCGCATTCGGGGATGGCGGCGACCGCCTCGCGGACGGCGGTGAAGACCGCCTGGAGGTCCACGCCGTGTTCGTCGGCGGGCAGTTCATCCCACTGTGGCAATTTGACTTGGAAGTCGCGCTTGAGCAACTCCACGAGAGTCTGGTTGAAAATCGTGTCGTCGTCGTGGCGGGTGATGGTGAATCCGGCTTGCACGGATTTGCGGGCGAGGGTGACGGGCTCCAGCACCAGCGGCGCATAGCGTTTCACCTTGTCGCCTTTGGGCTTCCATGCCAATGCGCCGAAGGTGGCGAAGATGGTGTGGACGTCGCCTTCCTCCTGGTCGAGCCTGCCCTTTCGCAGCAGTTCCAGCAATTTTCGGTTGAGTTCCTTGGCGGGGCGTTCCGAATAGAGAGTGGCTGCCTTCTTCGCCTTGTCGATAGCCTCGGTGTAAACCTTCTGGCGTTCGGCGGAGGGGAGCTTTCCGGTGGTCTGGAAGTCCTCGGAACCAAGCAGATTCTCCATCGAATCAAGAGCAAAGGTGATGCCGCTTTGGAGGCGGTCCTCCGCTTCGTGCAGCGACATTCCCTGGAATTGGATAGCCTGGAGACCGTCGCGCAGATTCAGCAGGTGGTTGCGCAGAGAGAGGTCGAGGAGTTGCTGCTTCCAGCGCTCCATGCGTGCGCTGGTGCCATTGGCGACTGGGGTGGTGTCGTGCGTTGTTTCCATGACGTCACTTGGTTTCGGCGTTCAGGTCGAAGAACCCCGCCAGGAGCGAATATCCGGCGTCCTGGAGGATGGTCTGAAGGTGTTCGCGGATCTCCTGATCCAGTTCATGAGCAGAGATGTCCATGACTTGCAGGCATTTGGCCATATATTCGATGGCCAGTCCAAGGTCGCCTTGACGGTAATGGACCCACGCAAGGCTGTCGAGATATGCGGGATTGTCCGGCTCGGCTTGGATGGCGCGTTTGATGAGTTGTTTTGCCTCGTCCATGTCTTGATGGTGGTCAGCTAAAATGTACCCCAGAGAATTTGCCAGCGAAGCGTCGTTGGGGAAATACTTCACGCCTTGTCGCAGTATGCGAAGCGCCCGCTCGGTCTCGCCGTTTTCCTCGGCGGTGCAGCCATATTGCAAGTAATATGCAGAGTTGCGCGCTTGCCGGTGGTTCTCGAATTGCTGGAAAATGGCCAGCGCCTCATCGTAGCGTTTCATGCTGGCGAGAATTCGTGCCTTGAAAAGCTGGTCATTGGCCTGAAGGTCTGGGATGGTGTTTTGGATGGTCAACGCTTTCTGAGGCGCATTCAGCAGGTAGTAAAGAAGAACCAAGGTTCGACGGGGCTCGGGGTCCTGGGGACGACGAAGCATCCGCGCCTCGTGGGCACGTGCATCGATTTGGAGAATTTGGTCGGCGTCCAGATGCATTTCAGAGTCATGCATCGGGGTGTTCCCCAGGACGTCGGTGAAGTGCACCAGCACCTCGTATGGAAGGTTTGGCACTTTGAGCATCTGTTCCAGGCAGACTGCAAGGTCCTCGTAGTTCTGGGTCTGGAAATCTGCCTCCAATCGTGCATCGCAGAGGCGCTTCAGCGCCGTTGCGTTCACATTTTCGGCGTTCAGTTGCCAGAACGTGGCGGAGAAACGGCGCTGTAACTCCCATGCTTCCAATGGGTTCAGAAGTGGCGGAACCAGGTGGACGAAGCGCACATGCGAATAGACCTCGGGCAGTTCGACCAGGCGTTCAGCATAACGGATTGCCTGGGGATGATCGTCGATATCTGTATAAAACCGCAGTTGGAGAATCACATGGTCAGCGGCGTATTCGCTTGCCGGCAACTCGTCAATCTTCTGGATGACTTGCCGAAGCTCTTCATAACGCTCTTGCTGAAGGAGGCTATTGCCTTTCATCATCAGTGTCAGGCCATTTTGGGGCGCCAGTTCCATCAGGTGATTCAATATCGGCTCTGCCTGTTCGAACTGCTTTTCGTCCAACAGCGCCGCCGCATAATTCTGGAGGATTCGCACGGAGTCGGGGTGGCGTTCTGCCAATGGTGCAAGGTCTGCGACCAGTTCTTGACCTTGGTTTAAACTGTTGCGGTAGGCGGACAGGGCAAGGACCGGCTGAGGGAGTTGGGGGAAGGCGTCAATGACCTGGGTCAAAAGAGGCACCACGACCTCCGGCGTCGCCTCGGCGGTCAGGTATATCGCCTTGAGGTAGGCCGCATATCCCTCGGTTTCTTTCGCGGTCTGAGGCGAGAAGGTCGGCGTTTCCCGATTGCCCAGCTCCGCAATGGCATACATTGTGTTCTGCCAGTCCGTATAAGTTCTTCCCCAGTCGGTGAGAATTGACGGCTCTTCGGCCATGCAACAAACCATGGCGAGGCCCCAAAAAATATCAATTAAAATTGACCTATATGTTTTCTGCATAACAAATTTAGTCTGCATAACAAATTTAGTGAGTTTACCATGCGCCTGTGCGCACGCGCCCTCGCGTACGAAAATGCGCACCGAGCCAAACGGGACGCAGGCACGGTGCGCAGAAATTCTGCCGGAGAGACCCCCGGCATTGGCCGCTCAACCCCACTCAGAAGAGTGGGGAAAGACCAGAAGTATTACTACTTGTTCTTGTGACGCAGAGCCTTGCGGATCTTGTCGCGCTTGTGCTTCGCGATCTTCTTGCGGCGCTTCTTTTTGACGGAACCCATGTTAAATTACCTCGTTGTGATGGTTGGTGAATAAAAGCAAGAGCAAATGACAACTCTATAATGTAACCACTGAACGCCGAATTTCAATCACGCAGAATGGGATTTTTCATGGTGAGTGCCGGGAATGCCGAAGTTTTTTAACGGTTGATGCTTTCATCCAGTATGGGGTCGTGGGATCACACGATGAGTCCGAACAGAATGAATTTGATGGTTGGCAAGAAGTGGCGGCTGGAGCCCAATGCTCTCACGCTTTGCAGAAATACTGCGCTCTCCAACCATAGGGTAATACTTTCCCTGATTTCACGGATTCAGGTTCCAAAAAAAGTTTTGCGTGATTTGGTGCGGACGGGATGGAAGTCCCATCCGATGAAACAATTCGCAGGGAGGTCCCAGGCAAACTGCTTGGCGAGTGCGCGGTAGATTACATCGGACTTGGGGCGCTCCTCCAGCTGGAAGCCCCGATCCCAGTCCCTGCGGAGAGTCTGGGCAGTTTCGGAATGGACGGCACCATCACGAAGGAGAAGCGTCTTGGTCTGTTGTAGTGCGGAGTCGAACCCTTGGAAGAGTTCGGAGGCAACGATGAGGCACCCGACGAGGATGTCTCGACGTTCACGTTCGTCAATCATCGTAGCTGCCCGCACTAACGTGTATGCATCGGATTGCCGAGAGAAATAATCCGGATTGTCGAAGTTGTCAAAGAGGTCTGCGATGACCTCGCGATTCCCTTCGGCGGCGATTCCGGCGAGGGCGCCCAGGAGTCGCTGGTAAAGGATGGCGGTTTTCGGGGGGAGTGGGGCAGGGGAAGAGCCGTCAGTGTCCTGGAGAACGCAAGTCGTGGCTGGGCGGTCGAGAAGCCAGTCCATCACCAGGTGTCCCGCTGCATGCGCGGCACGGGCGTCCTGTGCGTTGTCGGGAGACAATCCATGCAAGTAAGTCATGATAAGGTTCCTATTAAATTATTATTTTAGGTGGTAGCGTGGTTTCCCAGGGTGCCTTCCCTTGGGGGGCAAGACGCAGGGCACAGCTACGGCGTCGCATTTCGGATGAAGCCGCCGCCGAGAAGGAGGTCGCCTTGGTAGAAGACGGCGGCCTGGCCGGGGGCGACGGCGTAGATGCCGTCGGGGAAGTGCGCGGCGTAACATCCGTCGGGCAGTGGTTCGAGGGTGCAGGGCACGGGTGTCTGGACAGAACGGACCTTGACCTGGCACTCCAGCGGGGCAGTCGGCGGTTCCACCGAGACCCAGTTGAAGTTTTCGGCGTTGAGGTAGTGGTGTCTCACTGCCTCGGCGTGTCCAAGGGTCACGCGGTTGTGGCAGGGGTCGATGCCTACGACATAAAGTGGTGCAGTGGAAGCGATTCCGAGACCCTTTCGCTGCCCGATGGTGTATTTCCAGTAGCCGGTGTGATGACCGAGAAGGTGTCCCGTGCCTTCTTCAACGATGTCACCCTCGCGGTCTGGTTGCTGAAGCAGTTCGCTGATTTCGCCGCTGTAGAAGTCCTGGCTGTCGTGTTTGTCGGCGACTGCCAGACCGAATTTCCGCGCCAGTTTTCTGACTTCGTCTTTGCGCAGTTCTCCCAGCGGAAAGTGCTGTCGGGCGAGTTGTTCCTGGGAGAGCCGGCAAAGGAAGTAGGACTGGTCTTTGGAGAGGTCCATGGCGCGGAGAAGCTGGAAGCGTCCGTCGTCGGCATGTCGAATGCGGGCATAGTGTCCCGTGGCGAAGGCGTCGAAGGGCAGCCCTGCCTGGCGTGCGAGTTCGGGGAGGAGTCCGAATTTGAGGGCGGCGTTGCATCGTACGCAGGGATTCGGGGTTCGCCCGGCCAGATATTCGTTCCGGAAGTAATCAATTACTCGGTGTTCGTATTCGCGTGCGCAGTCGAAGACGTGGAAGGGAATACCCAGCTGTGCGCAGACGCTCCGTGCAGTCTCGATGTCCGCTTTCTCGCCAGGACCGTAGCAGGCGTCCTTGGGACCGCCCTGGTAGGGATTGTCGTCCCGCCACAGGCTCATCGTGACGCCGGTGACGTGGTGGCCTTGGGATTTCAGGAGCGCGGCGACTGTGGAGGAATCCACCCCGCCGCTCATGCCAACGAGTATATTCATAATATATTTATTATAAACAACTTATATTGAATTATTTAAATTTGCGAACAAAGTAGCCTCGTCCAGGTTCGATTTGGGCGTCCGGCTGGGGAAGAAACTGCCCGTCCTGCCATTTCCAGACATCGAAATCTGTCAGCTGGGTTGCGGGGTATGTGCCGAAGGGGAACCACTTGTCGCCTTCTTCTGGCACTGGCGTTTCCGCAGCCTCGCCGGTCAGCACAAGCGTCTGTGGGGCAGGGGCGTATAGCCAGTAGATGCCGTTGGGAGAGAACTTTTTGGTTTGCACATAGGTTTCTCCGGTGTCACCCAGCGTCCAGACGGGGAATTCCTGGAGCTTTTCAAGCGACTCATTGTCTGGTCCCAGGCTGAGCACCACGAGGTTCCAGCCCTGCTGTAAATGGATGGTACGGCGGGCCGTGACTTTGCAAACGACGGTCGCCGGAGTGCCTTGCCAAATGAGGGCGTAGATGGCACTCAGCGGGAGGGAGACCGTGCGCCCTTCGCCAGTAAATTCGAGTTCTGGGGTGCTGCACCAGGAGTATTCGTAGTCCTCCTCACTGGCACCGTCTGGAAGGATTGCCGTGAAGATGACGTTCGAGTTGTCGAGGACGGAAACGGTTGCTCCTTCGGCGATGACGGAGCCCTCCGGCAGGAAACGGATATTTCGCTGGAATAACGGTGCGCTGGCATCCAGAACACGCAAGGTTACGGAGGTGTCGGGGACGGCGGGCAGCCGTATGGTCGCCTGACCATTTTCATCGGTGCGCGTGGAGTAGTATTCGCCGTCAGCCTCAATGCAGACGGCGGCGTTGGCGACCGGAGAGCCGTTCCCGAAGCCGTTGACGGTGATTTGGACTGTTGCGGTATCCCGAATGGTTGTGGCGGAAACATTTAGTGGATTTAACGGCCCGAAGCGCGGGACGGCGGAGGCGTCGCCGTAGAGGTGCATCTCCCAGGCCTCGAAGAGTGCGTGGTAGTGGTTCAAATAGTTGGAATGAAAGTTATCGTAGAAGGTCTCGCAGTAGTTGACCGCTGCATTGAGGGAGCCGGTTGCGTAGGCACCGCTGGTGGCCAGGCGGCCGACGGAGCGCCAATTACTCTGGAGGTCCGCGAAACTCTCCAGCTGGACGATGGGCGGGGTCCAGAAGGTCACCTCCGTGGAGGCGATGACCGCCTGGACAGTGGTATTGGCTTGCGTATCGAAAAGTGCCTGAGTGAGACAGGGAACGGTGGTGCTTTCGCCGGAGGAGTGGGTACTGACGTCCCGACTGGAACCATGCTCCAGATTTCCCGAACTGCAATTCGGGGCGATGATGTAGGGAAGCATCAGTTTGTTGGCCAGGTCAGGCACATTGGCTGAAGAGAATTCGCTGGTTACGAACTTGGTGCAGGAGCCGTGGCCGAGATAATAGAAGATCGAGGCACCTGCATTCATGGCGCTGGTAACATCATCGGCGAACGGAGCGTCGTTGTCTGCGTAGAGTTCGATGGTGGAAGCAATGAGCCCTGCCTCTTGGAGCTTGGCACAGGCTTGGGCGACTAGGGTTTTGTCCTTGATTCTGTAGTAGGGGTTGGTAGAGTTGGAGGAGGAGTCATTTGACCCCATGAAAATCCCTGTGGTCAGCCAGTCGGGGTTGGATTGGCTGGCGAGAGTGGTGCCCGCCTCAATGATGCGCAGGCGGCTCAGGAGGCTGTTGATATGGGCGAAGGTGCTGACAGGGAGGCGTGAGACGAAGGCGTCCTGGTAGAGCAGGTCGTCCGTGCCGTCCAGAAAGGCGTATGGGATGTCGCTGGCGCAGAGGGTGTAGAGGATGGAGGGGGTTCCCGAGACCTGTTGGGCATTGTGGCCGTTGGCATCGGTGCCTTGATGCTGGTAGGGCGGAATGGCATTGTAGTCGCCAATGAGAACCAGATGCGTGAAGGTGGTCGAGTCATATTGCGACTGGAGATACTCCTTGAGGGAATCGGCGCCCTCGCCAGTGTCCGCAGGGTATCCGGCGGTCTGAACTGTCCAGCCGATCTGACGCTTCCATTCGGCATAATTGTCCAAACTTGTCCGGATTTGTCCAATCCATTTTGAGGGATAGACAATCTGAAGTGTCCCGACTGCAGTCGTTTCGGCACTGCTTAGTGTCTCTGCGTTCAAGTAGGTTCTGCGCTGGAGTTGTGCGAAGTCCGGCTGCGCGTCCAACTGCGGCGCGGCTTCTGCTTCGCCCGTTGCGCGAACGATGACGGTGGCCGAGGTCATGACGCGCAATTCATTGGTGGCGGGAAGATACTGGAATGGCGCGACGACGATTCCATACCCGTTGGTGTGACGGATTTGATAATGGCTGGCCAGACAGAGGTTTTCGGCAGGGTAGGGTGTGGTCCCCTCATAGATGGCGGGGTCCGGCGTGGCGTCTGGTAGTCCTTTGACAGTAGTCAACCAAGGGCCAATTCCTGGCTCTGGCGTGATGTCTCTGATGGTAATATACTCTGCGTCAACAAGTTCAATTTCGGGTTCCGCACCGTCTGGCAATGCCAGGTCGGTTCGGAATACGGGCAGGGCGGGGGCGCCGGCATGGTCCAGTTGATGTGTGCCTTGAGTGGTGATACGGTGCCAGATGCCTCCGTTGGGGGCGGTGATTTCCTCAATGGAATACTCCGGCAGATTGAAGCGGATGTGCAACTCTTGTGGGGTGGAGTCCAGCAAGGTGAACGCGGGGTGATGTGGGGACGGTGATTGTGGCGGAATAGTTGTCGGCGTGGAAGGCGGTGTGGGCGAGGCGGTTCTTGCCAAGGCATGGACGGGTGGAGCGGATGGCTTTTGGGGGCTGGAATGCGTCCGCATTTTCGGCACACTCAGCCATGCCCCAAGCATCGCCAGGAGTAAAATAAGAACTAAGATGGCACGGCGAGATGGCAAGAGGCGAAAGTACTGCTGGCGCCCCGCCAGCAGCGAGGTTAGAGGTTAGGTTAGAGGTCCCGTTAGTCAGGTCTCAGGTCAAACAGTTACCTTTTCGTTATGGATTAAGATTTTTGATTCAAGTAAGATAACGCATACGCGTAAACAAGGAGTTTCGCGTCCGTGCCGTCACCGTCAGCGAGACGTTCCTGGAGGAAATGGCGAAGCGTGGTTTCGGGGACGAGTAGGACCTCGATGTCTTCCGAGGCCTCGGGATGCGCCTGAGGTGGACAGTCGCGGTAGTGCTCCGAGTCGATTTCAACGACGACTCCGGCGATGGTCTCGTCAGTCAGTCCGGCACTGCTGAAGCCGAATGGGATGGTGTCCACGACCTTGCCCGTGTAGCCCGTCTCCTCGGAGAGTTCGCGCAATGCGGCGGAGGTGAGGTCCTCGCCAGGCTCGACCAGCCCCGCCGGAAATTCGAGGCAGAATTTACCGGCGGGCGGGCGGAACTGTCGCACGAGAACCAGACTGCGTTCCGGCATCAGCCGTGCGATAATCATCACCGCATGACCGTGTCCGCCGGTCCGCGAGGCGCAGTCCCAGTGGCGCGTGTTGCCATGCGCGTCCTGCCAGGCGATGGAACCCAATTCCACAAACTTGCTGGAAACGATGCAGTCTTTGGACAAGATTTTCGGCAGAGGAGTTTCCATATCGCGTACTATAATAGGTAAAACAAAAGCCATTCAAGCAATGGGCCGACTTGATGGGAGTCTTGGGAGTCTTGGGAGCCTTGGGCTTTTTTCCCCATTCGTCTCATCCTCCCAATTGTCCCATAGGTCCCAATTGTCCCATAGGTCCCAATTGTCCCATAGGTCCCAATTGTCCCATAGGTCCCAATTGTCCCATCAAGGCAAGAAAACGAAATTCTCCCCCAAAATATGCCGAGAAGGGAGTCAATTTCCTTGAACTGGCTTGCGAATCAGTCAAAAGGGTGTAAATTATGTGCTACGCCTGTTTTCTGGGATGGTAGCTCAGTCGGTAGAGCATTGCACTTTTAATGCAGTGGTCACGGGTTCGAATCCCGTCCATCCCACCAATTTTCGCTTTTTCATTAGCGAAAAAAGCCCTCCGCAGCCTATGGCGGAGGAGGGTGGTTGACTTATGGCGTAACTCTTTCATCCTAAACAAGTTAGAAACATCAGAGGTGTATTATGGGTCAAGTCTGTGAAATCTGCGGCAAGCACAAGGCTTTTGGCGGTCACATCACCCGCCGTGGTCTGGCCAAGAAGAAGGGCGGTATCGGCATGCACGTGGTGAAAGTCACGAAGCGCGAGTTCAAGCCGAACCTGAAGAGTGTGCGCGCCGTGGTGAATGGCGGCGTGAAGCGCCTCACGGTGTGCACCGCCTGTCTGCGTTCCGGCAAAGTCGTCAAGGCATAATACTTGTCTTCGACGAGCCTAGTCATTGCTCGATAGTTTCGGGCTGGGAAAAGACGGTCATGCCTTGGCGTGTCCGTCTTTTCTGCGTTTTACTGGGGTGGAAATTGCCATGAGCGAAAATCGGTCCATGCACCATTGTTTGAAAGATTATCCCTCTGACCGCGTGTTGATTGCGCCATCGGTGCTGGCTTGCGACTGGGCGCGGTTCGGCGAGGAAGTGCAAGCCGTCACGGCCGCAGGCGCAGAGGTCCTGCACCTGGATGTGATGGATGGGCATTTCGTGCCGAACATCTCCTTCGGGATGGATGTTGTGAAGTCGGTGCGGGCACTCTCCGACCAGGTCTTCGATGTCCACCTGATGATTGACAACCCACGCAAATACCTCAAGCGCTTTGCCTTGGCTGGGGCGGACAACATTACTTTCCATGTCGAGGTGTGGGATGATGCGGACGAGTTGATCGACCAGATCCATGCGCTGGGGTGCACCGCCGGCCTTTCCCTGCGACCCGCCACGCCGATTGACGCCGTGGTGCCGTTTTTGCCGAAACTGGACATGCTGCTGGTGATGACAGTCGAACCCGGCTTCGGCGGTCAGTCGTTCCACGGCGAGCAACTTTCCCGTATTCTGAAATTGCGGCAGCTCATTGACCAAACCGGCAGAGCCGTTCGTCTGGAGGTGGACGGCGGGATTGCCGAGGACACCGCAGAATTGGTTCGCTCCTGCGGGGCGGATGTGCTGGTGGCAGGTTCCAGTGTTTTCCGAGACAAGGGCAAGTACCGCCAGGCGATTGACCGCCTGCGTTGACATTTTTCGTATTCGTCGTTCAAACCAAGGACAAAACATGTTCATTTCCCATTTCAACCGCTACTTTGAGAAGCACGCCAAGGTCACCTATCTGGTGCTCCTGATTGTCATCATCGCCACCTTCGTCATCTTCGTGACGCCAGGAGATGTCTTCCGCGGGGGCGGCCGAGTGACCGACATCGGCGAAATGTATGGCAAAAAGCTGAATGTTGACCAGATGAAGTCGGAGTTCCAAAAGACCACCGTTGGCTTTTGGCTTCAATATCCGCAGTATTTCGGGCGTGATCTTGGGTTCGACAACGATGTGCTGCTTCAGCAGACGCTGATGCGGATGCGCTTGTTGCACGAGGCGAAGAGTCTGGGGCTGGCAAAGGTCGCTGACCAGGAGGTCAAAGATGCCATCGCCAAATGCCCCGTCTTCTTCGAGGACGGCAAATTCTCTCCCGAGCTGTTCAAGTCCACCCTGGACGCATTGAACAACGCCTACGGGATGCTGCCTGCCGAGTTTGACGACGTGGTCCGCGAGAACATCATTATCGAGCGGGTGCAGAATAAAGTCACCGACGCGGTCACGGTTTCCGATGACGAGATCAATTCCGCCCTGGCACAGTATTCGCTCAAATGCGCGACAATTCTGGTGGACGGCAAGGCCGCCGACCCGACGGAAGAGGACATTCAGGATTTCTTCAAGAATCGCTCGAACGAAATTCAGCTGCCTGAGACCAAAGATGCCTTGGTGGCAGTCTTCTATTTTGACGCGCTAAAGGCGAAAGCCAATGAAGATGCCGAGCTTTCCGCAAGGATTACCCCCAGCCAGGAGGAAATCCAGCGGTATTTCGACACCAACGGCGCTCGACTCTTTGCTGGCAAGCAACTCAGCGAGGTGACGTCGGAAATCACCAACATCCTGCTGGATGAGAAGGTCCGCGCCGAGGCACGTCGCCGCGCTCTCGCGCTCTCGCGCTCTTTCGCGACGGTGCCGGAGAACGAGGATGCCGAACAGCGCAGCGCCCACTTCGAGGAGGAGGCGGTGAAAGCAGGCGCCACGGTGACACGCAGCGAGGTCGCTACCGAGAACCTCATCAAGGGGATGACGGGCGAACAGCCCTATCTGGCCAATGCCATCCGCAAGCTTGCCAAGGTGGGCGATGTCACCGGATTGGTGACGGGCACCAACTATGCGGCCATCGCCTATGTGAAGAATACGCAGGCTACGCCGATGCCGGTTGAGTTGCCGACTTTGACCGAAGGGGGTGCGGACGACTATCTGCGCACCACCATTCGCCAGATGATTCTGCGGGAAAAGGCGCTCGCTTTCTTCCAGGAGCAGGTGAAGGAACCATACGAGGCGTATGCCGCGAAGGTCAAGGAGATCGAGGCGGACAAGTCCATGAATACCGCTGACAAGCAGCAGCAGCTGATGGCGTTGGAGACGACCATCGACTCCCAGCTGGTGGTCAAGTTCTTTGTGCCGGAGAAGCGTGACTTTGTGCTGGCGACCTTCGCGCCGGATGCCTACCGTGATCAGGTTCCGGAACTGACGGAGGATGACCTGAGGAAAGTCTACGAGGAGCGGAAAGAGACTTATCAGAAGGTCAAAGTCCGCCTGGGTCGTATCTTTGTCGAGACTGATGGGCTGGAGGGCGAAGCCCTGACCGCCAAGGAGGCAAAGGTGGCCGAGGTCCAGCAGAAGCTCGCTGCCGATGGCGCAGATTTCCTGGCGATAGCCAAGGAGTATAGCGAACAGACCAGTCAAGAGGATCGCACGCTTCGTGACCTGGATACCCTTTCCGATGCTTTGCGGGCTGCGGTGGCCAATCTGCAGGCTGGACAAGTTTCTCCCGTGGTCAAGGATGCCCGTGGCAGTTACATCGTGAAAGTGCTGGAACGTCAGGATGGCCGTGCTTTTACCGAGGTCCAGAACGAACTGAAGGAGGAACTGGTCACTGCGTCGGCCAAACGGCTGGCAGATGAGGATGCCGCCAAGCTCGCTCTGCAGTTGAGTGACCAATGGTGGGAGGTCTCGGAGAAGAATCCCGAAGGCGCAGTGCCTGCGACCCTGTTCGAGGAAGCGCTCAAGGCATTCCCAGCCGCCAAGCTGGATTCCTTTACCAATGTTTCTCCGTATGACACGACATACCCGCAGGAGGTTATGTATAAGGTTTTCACGGCGCAGGAGAAGGCACCGATTACCTCCAATGTCGTCACCGACAACGGCTCGTATGTCGCGGCACTGACTGGCACGACTGAGCAGCACCTCAGCGACCCAGCGACCGACAACCAGGCTTATGCCGTCCTGCTGGCGGCTTACCGTGACGCGGTTCAAATGGAGCAGGCCTTGCGCACTGCTCAGAGCGAGCGCGCCCGTCTTAGCGCCGCGCTGGTGGGTGAGGCCAAACTGGATGACGTGGCCGCTCCGCTGAAGTTCGATGACCTTCCAGCCATCAGTCAAAATGACATTACTACACGTGCGGCGGTGGTGACCACCATCGAGAACGGCAAGCAGATTGCGATTTCCGACTTGGCCGCGCAGTTGTCGGCTGCCCAGGCTGGGATGGTACTGGAACCCATCCGTGCCGAGCGTCACTTCAATTCTCCTCAGCCCAATGGGAATCCCTATCAACAGGTGGTGGTGCCAATGGGTTACCAGCTCATCTATGTCGCTGGAATTGATGCAGAAGCCGGCAAAACCGCTTCCGACGAAGTGCGTGATGGACTCCGAGAGCGGATGCTGGCTATCAAGAAGAGCCAGGCCCTCAATGATTACATGGCTCAGCTGGAAGCGCAATCTAATACTCGTCTGCGTGGCGAATAATTCTGCGCGACGCCAATCCTCTTGAACCAAGGTACGCCGGTCGTCGCTCTGCGATGGCCGGCGTTTTGGGTTTATGGAGACGCCGAAGTGAAAATACTCTGGCATTGCTCCCCTGCGGGTTTATTCCATGGTTTGTATCCTACAATTCTACGGGGGCTCGCGCCCCGCACCCCCGCATCTCACATTGCTAATTGCTAATTGCTAATTTGCGCAAGCATTCCACCATTTCTATCACATTGCTTTTGCTGATGTTGGTCAGCGGAGCACTGTGGGGCAAGGGGATTCCCCTGCGGGTGCCGTGGCTGCCAGATCCGCAGAACACCGGTCCCACTGCGCGCGCGCGTTTGGCGGTGCTTGCAGAGTTCCGCCGTCGTTTCCCGGAGGTAGAGCTGGAGGCCTTCAGCGGCATTTCCATTCCAGGCATGGAATCCGAATCGCGCCTGATGCTGGCGATCGCCGGTGGCATGGCGCCCGATGTCTTTTCGGTGAATCTCCGGATGAGCGACACCTACATCCAGCAGGGATTTCTGTGGCCGCTGGACGAGTTTGTCGAGGCGGACTATCCCGGCGGTCGCGAGGAGTATCTGTCGATGGCGCCCAAGGCGTTGTGGCCCGTGCTGGAGCGCGAGGGACCGTCGGTGGCGCATTTTGCGGCGGGGAAGCACCTGTGGTATCGCAGCGGCCCCGCGCTCACGCGCGTCTTCGCGTGGCGCAAGGACCTCTTTCAGAATGCGGGGTTGGAGCCTGACCGGCCTCCGCAGGACTGGCAGGATCTATACAACTATGCGCGTCGCTTGACCTCGCCAGCCGACCACGTCTATGGCATCACCATCCACTCCGGAAATCTCGGTGCCTGGGACTTCATGGCCTTTATGGCGGGCGCCGGCGGCTCCGCCGTCGCACAGGACCCCGATGGGCGATGGCATGCCGCGTATGACACCCGCGAGTGCGCCGAGGCGCTGGATTTCTTCATCCGTCTGACCACCGAGCCGTGGCGGGACGGGAATGGTCAGCAGCAGCGTGGCTACACCACGCTTTCCGCCGCCAGCGAGAGCGCGGGCGAGATGATGGCAGAGACCGCAATGGAGTTCCGTTACCTGGACGAAGAGACCATGGGCGGCTGGCTGGATCCGGCGACCATCGGCATCGCGCCGATTCCGCCACGAGTGAAAGGCACTTCCTCGCGGCCGGAGATTAACTCCATGCTGGCGGGCATCTTCTCCGGTATCCAGGACCGCCGCAACCGTGCCGGAGAACTCGTAAAGGCCGAAGACATCCGCCGCATGGCATGGGAGTATATCCGCTTCATGGAATCGGATGATGCGCATCAGATTACGGCGGATGTTTTGGTGTCGGCGGGTTCCGGCGCGGCGATGTCTCCGCAGTGGATGCGGAAATTCGGCTATCCGGAATACCTTCGGCGCTTCCCGCTGGAGTTTGAGCGTGTGTATAACGAATCCATCGAGCAGGGCGTTCCAGAACCCTATGGACGTAACTGCCAGATGATCTACTACGCATTGGGCGAACCGGTGGACGCGGCGTCCCAACTGGCGCGCGTGGGCCGTCTTCCGGTTGATGATGAAGAACGAATCAACTTATTGCAGAAGATGATGCATGAGTCTGCCGTTCGCACGACCGTGCAGATGCTCTCGAATATACCGCCGGAGGAGCAGGCTCGCCGCAACCATGTCGCGGTCATCGTGGCGATTGTCATTTTGGCGCTTCTTTGTCTGGCACTTTGGCTGGTGTGGCGTATCATGGCGCCGAAGGGGGATGGCGGTCTTGCCAGCCGCAGCCATTCGCCGCAACGAATGTGGCTGGCGTGGGCGATCATGCTTCCGGCATTGGTGAGCATCCTCCTGTGGGTCTATGTGCCGATGGTCTCCGGCTCGCAGATTCTCTTCCAGGACTACCATTTTGTCGGCGGGTCATCGTGGGTGGGGCTTCAGAACCTCTCCGGGGTGTTGTATGACGTAACCTGGTGGAAGGCGGTCTTCAACACGCTTCGGTATATGGTGCTGATCTTGGGTCTGGGCTTCTTCACGCCGATTGTCCTGGCGATTATGTTGCAGGAGGTCTCCTGCGGCAAACTCCTTTATCGCACACTCTTCTATCTTCCGGGCGTGATGAGCGGTCTCTGTGTAATCTACATGTGGCGGCTCTTCTACGGTGGCGGTCCCACCGGCATTCTCAACCAGGTCGTGCAGGGGGCGTACAATTTGGCGAATGCGGTGGCGGTTCCGGTGGCCGGATGGTTCGGTTCGTCCTTCCAGGGCTTCATTTTCACGCCGATCGACTGGCTGGCGGACTCCCGCTGGGCGATGGTGGCGTGCGTGATTCCTTCCGTCTGGGCGTCGGCCGGTCCGGGTTGCCTGATTTATCTGGCCGCCCTCAAAAGCGTGCCGGACGAGTGCTATCAAGCCGCTTCCATCGACGGTGCGAACTTCTTCCAGAAGTTGCGCTATCTGACCTTCCCCTACCTCAAGAGCCTCATCATTTTGAACTTCGTTGGGGCCTTCATCAGCGCCGCGCAGAGTGGTGGAACCATCCTGATTCTGACCTTCGGCCGCGCCAACACCGAGGTCGCCGAACTGCACATCTTCAAGGAGGCCTACACCAACCTCCGCTTCGGCTCCGCCATCGCGATGGCGTGGCTTCTCGGAATGTTCACGCTCTTCTTCACCCTCTACAACCTCAAGCGGCTTTCGCGAATGGAGTTCAAGACCACCGGGGGAGAATGACTGGCGCGATTTGAAAAATGGCAATTCATTAGAACCATAAATCGTAAAATAAAAATTAGTGATTATATTAAGAATTATTCGCTAAAAATTGGCGAATGAAATCTTGATAAAACATCCAAGGAGGAAATGTATGAAAAATGAAATCGTTCTTTTTGAATCCAGCGACCATGCCGTGAAACTGGAGGTGACACTCAATCAGGAGACCGTGTGGCTGACACAGGCGCAGATGGCGGAACTTTTCGACACGGCGCGTTCCTCAATCGCCTACCATATCGGGAACATCTTCAAGGAAAACGAGGTGCCCCAAGATACTTCTGTCGAAATTTTCGACAAAAGTGCCAATGTAGCCTCCCGTCCTGCCCAGTACTACAACCTTGACGTCATCATTTCCGTTGGCTATCGGGTGAAATCCCAGCGAGGCGTGGAGTTTCGGCGTTGGGCGAACTCGGTCCTGAAGGAATATCTTCTCCGGGGAGTTGTCGTCAATCGACGGCGTCTAGGTCAACTGGGGATGATGCTGAAACTGATGCGCCGTGCCGAAACCGAGTTGGACGCGCATCAGGTGCTCTCGGTTGTTCAGCGCTATCATCAGGCGTTGGACTTGCTGGACGACTATGACCACCAGGTGCTGCGTCACCCCCAGGGGCATCCTGCCATCTACCGCCTCACCTACGAGGAGTGCCGCCGGCTCATCGATTCCATGCGCTTTGGCAAGGACTCCGAGTTGTTCGGCAACGAGAAGGACGAATCCTTCCGCGGCTCCATCGGCAACATCTACCAGAGTTTCGGTGGTCAGGATGTCTATCCCACATTGGAGGAGAAAGCCGCGCATCTGCTGTATTTCGTGGTGAAGAACCACAGTTTTTCCGATGGCAACAAGCGCATCGCTGCCGCTGTGTTTTTGCATTTCCTCGACAGGAATCGTGCGCTCTATACGGATGAGGGCGAGAAACGACTGGATGACCGCACGCTGGTCGCGCTGATTATCATGGTCGCCGAGTCGCGTCCGGAAGAGAAGGAACTGATGATCAGCGTAATCCTGAATTGTCTTTCAAACGACTTTGACGCATAATGCCTTTGCTCTCTCCCATCGAACGCCGTAGCTGGAAAGCCCGGCTGCTGGACATCGCCATCCACGCGTTGCTCATTTTGGGCAGCGCGACGATGGTCTATCCGCTGCTGCTGATGCTCTCCGGCTCGGTCAAAAGCAACACCGACTTCACGGACTTCCGCGTGGTTCCGCAGTATTGGCGTTCCGATGTGGAGCTGTATCGGAAATTCCTGACCACCAGGTACAACAACTACATCAGCCAAGCGACGCAGAACTTCAAGACCCCGCAATATACGGTCGAGACGCTGATGCCGCCGCCAGACACTCCCGCCGCCCGCAAACGCGCCGAGGGGCTGGCGGAGTTCTTCCGTCAGGAACACGCGTTACGCCCCCACTACTGGCATGTGATTGCGATGGCGTGGGAGTCTGGCGTGGAGACCAACGGCACCCGCGATTTCCGCAGCTGGCTCCAGGAACGCCCCGAGTTTCAGGGCAAAAACCGCGCCGAGACGCTGGCGAACATGAACCGCCTCTGCGGCACGGAATACATGCGGTGGGGCGACGTCAATGCGCCGACCGAGTATCTCCAGTGGCACCGCGCCGTCACCGATTACTCCCATCCGTACGCGCAGTTCCAGGAGCGTTACAAGCAACGTCCCGATGCCCCTGAATTGCTGACGCTTTGGCCAGACCCCGAGGGGATGTTCGTGGAGGATATGCGCGAACGGCTGGGTTCATCGCTTGAAGTCATCAACGAACGACTTGGAACGCAATTCAACTCCTGGACGGCAATCACCCTCCCGGAGAATTCCCCCGAGGAATTTCCCGGCTGGGCGGAACAGTGGGAGTATTTCATCCGGCTGCAACTCAATCCGGATTTCGTGTATGTGGATGCATCTGCCGCCACGCCCGCCTGGCAGAAGTTCCTGCAAGAGAAGTATTTAAGCATCCAGGAATTAAATGCTATCTATTATTCTAATTATCAAGCATTTAGCGAGTTATCATCTCCGGTCCGGCTGCCGGTGGTGGGCACGGTGGCGAACGCGGACTTCCGCGCCTTCCTGGAACTCTTCGAGGAAGAGGGCGGCTGTCCCCGCACGGCGTTGCATGTGGAGACGCTCTCCATTGACTACCGCAAGTGGTTGCGTCAGAAGTACGCCGGTGATTTTGCCGCCTGGTGCGTCGCCGAGGGCGAGGCGCTGAGAGACTTTTCGGAAGTGTCGCTGGAGTCACGGCCATTGGGCGAGGACAACCTCGCCGCGACGCGGGATTGGCGGGAGTTCGTGATGACGCTTCCGGCGGAGGAGGTCGGTCTTCAGCCCGCCGCAAGTATCCCCTACCAAGATTATTTGGCGGAGCGCTATCACGGTGACTGGACGGCCCTGAGCGCGGCGTACGGCTGTGAAGTCGCCAGCGCGGCGCAGGCGCCCTCCTTTAGCCATTACCCAGCGGACATGTCGAAATACCCCGATGCCGCGCGTGAGGACTATCGTGCGGCGCTTGCCTCCGGCGTCTTCCGGCAGTATCTCCTGCTGGAGCATCCTGCGGAACAGCGTGGCGCCTGGCAGGAGTTCCTCCGCCGGAAATACGGTTCGGTCGAGAAACTCAACGCCGCCTGGCACTTGGTGCCGACAGGTTTCGACGAGGTGGCGACGCCGATGGCGGAATACGAGTGGCGACTTCTGCAACAGAACCGCCGCTATCTCATCCGAGAGTACCTGGTGCGCAACTACCGGATGGTCTTCGACACGCTGTTCGTGAATGGCCATGCGGCCTTCAACACCGTATTGTACTGTTTGTTGGCGGTGCTGGCGGCATTGCTGGTCAATCCCCTGTGCGCCTACGCGCTCTCGCGTTTCCGCATCCCCTTCGCGGGGCGCATCATGATGTTCCTGCTGCTGCCGATGGCCTTCCCCGCGATGGTGCTGGGCATCCCGCAGTTCCTGATGATCAAGCGCCTTGGACTCCTCAACACCTTCGCCGCGCTGATTCTGCCTGGCATGGCCAGCGGATACTCCATCTTCCTGCTCAAGGGCTTCTTCGACGCGCTTCCACGCGAACTCTTCGAGGCCGCCGAACTCGACGGCGCAAGCGAATGGACCATCTTCTGGCACATCGCGATGAGCCTCTCCAAGCCCATCCTCTCCGTCATCGCCCTCGGGGCATTCACCGCCGCATACGCGGACTTCATGCTCGCCTTCCTGCTCTGCCAGAAGGAGTCGATGTGGACGATGATGGTCTATCTCTATCAACTCCAGCAGCGCGCCTCCAGCGCCGTGGGCTTCGCCGCGCTGGTGGTCGCCGCCATTCCCACGCTGCTGGTCTTCATCTTCTGCCAGAAGATCATCCTGCGCGGCATTGTCGTCCCCACCGAAAAGTGATGCCAGGCGGAGTTTGACGAGAGTCCGCAAAGGGCTTTCGGTTCCGGCAAAAAAGGAAACTCTACAGTCAACTTGCCATTGTGGGAGTCCGACAGCCGAAGGTGGTCGGATGGTGTTTCCCGCGAAACACGCGAAATGACGCGAAAAAAGACCTACATCAGCCTGCCTGCCACCTGCGGATGTCTGTCCGCACGGCCGTCCGTCCGGCCGTCGTCTGGAAAGCCATGCTTTCCGCCGACGCCCTTCCGCACGGCCTTGCGCGTCACTTCGTTTCGCGCAGGTGCCAGGCTGACCGGACGGTCTTGTCCATCTCGGTGAAGCCGCCGGCCGCGCAGCGGCCGGCGGCTTCACCGAGATGGATTTCGTGTGTTTCGCGTGTTTCGCGGGAAATGGCTTTAGGCAAGTCAACGGAATAATTCCCCCAAAACTGCCAAATCTGATGAATGTTTTTGTCATTTGATGGTCAAGCGGTCAATCTTTTGCTATATTATGAATGGTTTTTCTTAATAAAGAATGATTACAACTCCCTGAAAGACAAAACGAATAACCCCTAAAATTTGACGACCATGGAAAAGAAAGAAATCTTCGCAGACGGCATCGGGCAGATTCATTTCGCAGGCGGAATGGTTCGCTTTGACCTCGTGACTCTCCAACCCGCAGAAGAGGGCAAGGCCCCCACTCCCGAATCCCACACCCGTCTCATCATGCCGCCCCAGGGCTTCCTCGCTGCCTTCAACTCCATGCAGCAGCTCATCGACAAACTGGTCGAGGCTGGCGTGCTCAAGAAGAATAATTAGCAATTAGCAATTAGGTTAGAAAAAGCGGTCGGAACCATGCCTGATTTCACCCTGAATCCAGATTTCGGCGCGAATGCCGGAAACTACACGCTGAACGTGACGCCAGCGGCGGCGCCTCCTGCGCCCAATGCGCCATCCGTCGCTAGCCAACCCGCCAAATCCACGGGCGACCCGGATTTGGCGCCGGGGCAGAAGCGTCCGGAGGGCACCCAGAAGTCAATTTATGGAGAAATACCACAAATTCCTGTGTTGGACGCAGTTGATGGTATTAAATTTGACTTCAATCACGGCATTCGGATTCTCTTCCCCCGCAACGACAAGACCTACCATGTCACCTTCATGGACATCGACACGGGGGTCATCCTCTACAGCAACGACACCCAGCCCGGGGCCTTCATCACCTCCGTCAAGAAGTTCTACATCAAGTTCCGTCTTATCATCCACGAGAAGGGCAACGACAAGCCGATCTTCCAGCATGACATGGACTTGAAGGACCAGGAGGTGATGGTGCAGCTGCCCGTGGGTACCATCGGCGACTCCATCGGCTGGTTCTCCTACGTCGAACGCTTCCAGAAAAAGCACCATTGCAAGCTCATCTGCGTGATGACGCCCTGGATCGCCACGCTGGTCAAGGACCAATACCCCGACATCACCTTCATCGCTCCCGAGGACACCGTCAAATACCGCCCCTACGCCTCCTACTACATGGGACTCTTCTTCCGGGGAGACGTGGACAACCAGCCCATCGACTTCCGCTACATCGGTCTCCATCGCACGGCGGGATACATCCTCGGTCTGGACGGCACGGACCTGGACGACCTGCCGCCGCGCTTCAACCTCTCCGCCCCGCGGCAAATCCAGGAGAAGTACGTCTGCATCGCTGCGCAGTCTTCCAGCCAGGCGAAGTACTGGAACAACCCCTTCGGCTGGCTGACGGTGGTCAAGTTCCTGAAGGACAACGGCTACCGCGTGCTGTGCATTGACAAGGAGAAGGTCCACGGCATCGGCCTGCACTGGAACTACATCCCCTACGGGGCCGAGGACTTCACGGGCGACATTCCCCTCCAGGAGCGCGTGAACCTCATCAAGGACGCGGATTTCTTCATCGGACTCTCCAGCGGCCTCTCGTGGGTGGCGTGGGGCTGCCAGGTGCCCGTCGTGATGATTTCGGGCTTCACGCATCCCACCAACGAGTTCCACACGCCCTATCGCATCATCAACTATCACACCTGCCATTCCTGCTGGAATGACATGCGCGAGAACTTCGACCACTTCGACTTCCTCTGGTGCCCGCGCCACAAGGGCGACGACCGCCAGTTCGAGTGCACACGACTCATCTCCCCCGAGCAGGTCATCGCCACCATCAAGAAGATTCCGACCTTCCGCCCAGCGGAAGGAATTAGGAATTAGGAATTAGAGGCGTTTCCCTTGGGGTGGCCGCAAAAAAACAAAGTTCCGCCAGCAGGCCCCTGGTTCTCGCTCGCGCTGCGAGCGAGACAACACTCTTTGCGAAACCAGGTGAATTAAAAAACAACCATGAGCCAGCTTGACCGACTCCAACAGCTGAAAGCGGAAATCTACCGGATCGCCCGAAGGCACAACGCCGAAAAGGTGTATGTCTTCGGCTCCTGCGCCCGCCGGGAGGAGACGCCCGACAGCGACGTGGATTTGCTGGTCGAATTCAATCAGGCGGCCACGCTTTTCGATCAGGTGGAAATCCAGGACGCGATGCATTCCCTGCTGAATTGCAAAGTGGATGTGGTTTCCAAACGCGGACTGCATCCATATATCCGGCGCAGGGTTTTAGCGGAGGCGGTGGAGCTATGAATCATCCCGACATCGGCGTCTTTCTTTTGCACATTGCAGACTCCTGCGAAAAGATTCAGCGATATCTGCAAAACATGGAGCAGACTGCCTTTTTCAAGAATGAGATGGTTCAGGACGCCGTGGTGCGCAATTTTGAAGTCATTGGCGAAGCGGCGAAGCATGTTCCTGCTGAATACCGCAGTCAGCACCCCGAAATCAACTGGCGCGGAATGGCCGGTCTTCGGGATATTCTGATTCACCAGTATTTTGGAATCGACATGGTAAGTGTCTGGAACATCTCGAAGACCGCGCTGCCAGAAAACCTGGAACAAATCAAGTCATTGCCTGAGTATCTCGCCGCCCGGGACGCTCTCGCCTGACATTCAACCCCTTTCAAAACCTGACTTTCATTCGAATACCAAGGAGAAACGCGCAATGCCTTCTGTGAGCGGAAGAACCATCGAAAGCGATTTTGTTGTCGACTTGGGTCAAACGGCGACTCGGGTTACCGTCATCAGCGGCGGCTATTTGATTGTCAATGGCGGGACGGCAATTCAGACCACCGTCAACAGCGGCGGCAGCATGTACGTCCCCAATGGCGGCGCGGCGACCTCGACCACCGTCAACAGCAGAGGCAACATGTGCGTCCACAATGGCGGCGCGGCGACCGAGACCACCGTCAACAACCACGGCGGGATGGAAATCCTCAACGGCGGCACGGCGACTTCGACCACCGTCAATAGAGGCAGCATGACTGTCGACAGCGGCACGGCGACCGAGACCACCGTCAACGAAGACGGCTGGATGGAAGTCTCCATCGGTGGCACGGCGAATTTGACCACCATCAACAGGGATGGCTGGATGGAAGTCTCCATCGGTGGCACGGCGGTTTCGACCACCATCAACAGCGGCCGGATGGACGTCAGCGGCGGGACGGCGACCGAGACCACCGTCAACCGAATGGGCAATATGGAGGTCACGAGCGGCGGCACGGCGACCGAGACCACCGTCAACGAAGACGGCAACATGGAGGTCACGAGCGGCGGCACGGCGACCGAGACCACTGTCAACAACTACGGCACCCTGCACGTCTTCAGCGGCGGGACGGCGACCGAGACCACCGTCAACGAAGACGGCATCATGGGCATCGCCAGCGGCGGCACGGCGACCGAGACCATCCTCGCAACCAGGGGCCACATGTTCGTCTCCAGCGGCGGCACGGCCACATCGACCTTCGTCAGCAGCGGCGGCCGCATGACCGTCTATGAAGGCGGCACGGTGACCGGCTCCCTGACCCTCGCCGACGGCGCGGTGGTCAGCGCCTACCAAGGCGGAGTCATCGACTTCGACGTCTCGGCCCTCGCCCCGAACAACGCGGCGCTGGTCAACAACTTGTCGCTCGTCCAGGGCACGCCGACCTACACCGTCACCGTCTCCGATGCGCAGGCCGCCGGCGACTACCTCCTGGCGGAAGGCGCGGCGGGCTTCGACCAGGCGGTCTTCGTCGTCACGGACCTCGGCGACGAGCTTGACTCCATCACGGTCGGCGGCGAACTCAAGAATGGCGAGTACCGCTATTCCCTCGCCGAAAGCGAGGGGACGCTTACCTTTACGGTCGGGAAGGCCATCGATGGCATGGTGCTGGAAAATGCAGGCTACACTGTGGGCTCTAGGGTCCTCGTCACCAACGCCATCGTCAACAGCGTGGGCAGAATATTCGTCTCCGATGGCGGGACGGCGACTCAGACCACCGTCAACCTCGGCGGCAGCATGATGGTCGTCAGCGGCGGCATGGCGACCGAGACCACCGTCAACTTCGGTGGCCAAATGGACGTCGTCAGCGGGGGCACGGCGACCGAGACCACCGTCAACCGCGACGGCCGCATGTATATCGACAGTAGTGGCACGGCGATTGCCACCACCGTCAACAGCCGCGGCAGCATGTATGTCTGCGGCGGCACGGCAACCGAGACCACCGTCTCCAGCGGCGGCAGCATGCATGTCGATGAGTATGGCATGGCCGTTTCGACCACCGTCAACAGCCGCGGCAGCATGGATGTCGTCAGCGGGGGCACGGCGACCGAGACCACCGTCAACAGCGGCGGTCGCTTGAACCTCGACCAAAGCGGGACAGCCACCTCGACCACTGTCAGCAGCGGTGGCGGAATGGCGGTCGGCATACATTGCACGGCGACTCAGACCACCGTCAATGGCGGCAGCATGGAAGTTTTTGGCGGCACGGCGACTCAGACCACCGTCAATGGCGGCAGCATATATGTTATTGACGGCACGGCGACCGCGACCATCGTCAATGTCGGCGGCAGCATGTCTGTCAGGGGGTTATATGGGAAGGCAATCTCGACCACTCTCAACGGCGGCAGTATGACCGTCGTCGGCGGTACGTCTGACTACGAAAGCTGCACGGCGATCTCGACCACCATCAACAGCGGCGGCAGCATGACCGTCTCCAGCGGCGGCACGGCGACCGAGACCACCATCAACAGCGGCGGAAGCATGACTGTCTCCGATGGCGGGACGGCGACCGAGACCACCGTCAACAACGGTTACGTGTATGTCTCCAGCGGCGGCACGGTGACTGGTGCTCTGACTCTCGCCGACGGTGCGGTGGTCGCCGTTGAAGCGGGCGGGGTCATCGACTTCGACGTCTCGGCCCTTCAGCCAGACAACGCGGTGATTGTCAACAACCTCTCGCTTGTCCAGGGCACGCCGGCCTACACCGTCACCGTCTCCACCACCCAGGCCACCGGCGACTACCAACTGGCGGAGGGCGCGGCGGATTTCACAGGAACCGTGACCGTCAAGTGCGAAGGAGAAAATGACCTCTCCCTCGCCGTCGGCGACACCAACCAAAAGGACGGCGGCGGGGCGTATGCCTACTCGCTGGCCGTCGCGGACAGCCGGCTGCTCCTCACCGTCGCAGCCGTGCCGGTGTTGGTCTTTGTGCACGCCGACTGGACTGAAGCGGATGTCGATGGCCAGTCCATCGGCGACACGGCCTTGGTCTGGGGGCAAAACGCGTTCAATTCCTTCGCGGCGGCCGCAAATGCCGCGAACGCGGCGACGGACGCCGGCCGCCAAGCCGAACTCTATCTCATGGGCGGGACTACCTCGGACGCGGTCAACCTGACGGGCGCCTACGACGTCTGGATTACTGGAGGCACCACAGCCACCGCATGCGCCTCGCTCAAGGGTAATGGCGGTGTCCTCCATGCGGCTAGTGAGTTCATCGCCGACAGCATCAGCGGTTTCTCCCGCGTGGACTTTGACCTGACGGAATGGGGAGCCGGACAAGGCGCCATGCTCAGCGTCATGCCGCAATTTGACGGCAATGCGGAGCTGACGGTCACGGTCTCCGACACCCAGGAACTCGGAAGCTACGTCCTGGCGGATGGCGCGGATGGCTTCACGGGCACTCTGACGGTCATAAGCGCGGGGGCACCGGCGGCGCTATCCGTCGCCGTCGGCGGTGACGCCGTAGTCGGCGACAACGCGGCCTACTCGCAGACCGTCACGAATGGCCAGCTCCTCCTCACCGTCGCGCCTCCCGACACCACGCCGCCCGAGGCACCGGTGGCGGTGGCGGACATCACGGAGCCGACCAACCAGAATGTCACCGTCACGGCGGTCTTCTCCGACGATACTGCCGCCAAACAGTATTCGTTGGACGGGCAGACCTGGGAAACCTACACCGATCCGGTGGTACTCTCCGACAACGGCACGGTTCAGTTCCGCGGCACGGACGCGGCGGGCAACGTCTCCGACATCACGACCTACGAGGTCGCGAACATCGACAAGGTGGCCCCCGATGCGCCTGTGGCGGTCGCGGACGTCACGGATCCGACCAACGGCGACGTGACCGTCACGGCGACCTTCTCCGACGACAGTACTATAAAGGAATACTCTTTGGACGGCACGACCTGGAGCGCCTACACCGAGCCGGTGGTCCTCACCGGCAACGGCGCGGTCTCCTTCCGCGGAACGGACGCGGCGGGCAATGTCTCCGAAGTCACGACCTACGAAGTCACCAACATCGACAAGGTGGCGCCGGAGGCTCCGAGCGCAGTCGCGGACGTCACGGACCCGACCAGCGGCAATGTCACTGTCACCGCCACCTTCAGCGACGACACCGCAATCAAGGAATACTCGCTGGACGGCACGACCTGGAGCGCGTACACCGATCCGGTGATCCTCAGCGCCAACGGCGCGGTCTCCTTCCGCGGCACCGACGCGGCGGGCAACCTCTCCGACATCACGACCTACGAAGTCACCAACATCGACAAGGTCATCCCCGAGAAGCCTGGTTTCACACGTGTGGGCGATGCGGGCACGGGCGAAGTGGTGGTCACCGCCACCTGGGACGCGACCGACGCGCAGTGCCTCTACTCGCTCGACGGCCTGAACTGGCAGCAGTACACCGCGCCGCTGCGCTTCAGCCAGGATGTGCTGGTCCAGTTCAAGACCGTGGACGCGGCAGGCAACGCCAGCGAGACTGCCGACTGCAAGGTCAAGCTGACCGTGACACCGGACGACATCGTGGTGGAGTCCACCGCCTTTGGTCAGACTGCCCTCGGCTGGCAAAACGATGACCTGGAAGCCTGGGCGGACGGCTACGACGTGCAGCTGGCCATTGACGGCGCGGGAACTCTGGTGATGAACGATGTCGGCGAACCGGGGCTGGAGCTGTGCAACGCGCCTGCCGACGTGACTGTCGGGGTGAAGCCCGCCCAGTTCCAGGAGTGGCCCGCAGAAGGCAAGGACATCGAAGTCGCCCCGCAGGCGGACGGCCCGCAGGTCGTCGATGCGGAGACCAACGGCTTCGCGGACGTGATGTTCGGGCGCGCCACCGGCGTCTGGAACGCCAACTACCGTGCGGGCCATGTCAGCCTGCCCGGCGAAAAGGCGAAGCTGAAGGGCAGGAACCAGATCGGCGACCTCTTCTTCGGCTCCGACGACGCGTCCATCCTGCTGCTGACCGACGACGCGAACGGCGACGTCTTCTTCCTGGACGACATCTACTCCGCCTTCCCCGAGGGCATGGACGCGCAGGCGCGCCTCGCGAAAATCGACGAGATCCAGGCCGGCGCGGGCGCCGACGTGGTGGACCTGACCAGCACCCGCTTCGAGTATGTCGGCGGCGGACTGACCGTCCGCGGCGGCGCGGGAGACGACGTGATCTGGGCGAACTCC
>JAFZWH010000064.1 GCA_017617415.1 Victivallales bacterium
ATCCTGGCCGCCGAAACCCAGGTTTCCGACCTGGAGGCAATATTCGCCGACCCGGAATTCCACGCCAAATATGGCCGCCAGACCGCCGAACTCACCGCCCAGCTCGACGCCGCCAAGGCCGAAGTCGAACGCCTCTATGCACGCTGGTCCGAACTGGAAGACCGGCGCCAATTACGCTAGTTCCGTGCCCGCCGGTTCTGCGCCTGCGCCCGTGTGCGCAGGTAAAAGCGCGGGGGTTCCGTGCCCGCCGGTTCTGCGCCTGCGCCCGTGGGCGCAGGTAAAAGCGCGGGTAGAGTTTAAATCTTCCGCACCGCGATGGTAGCGGTGCCCACCTGGGGGATTTCTGCCACGCGCCGGTGGACCTTCATCAACTCCAGCGCCGAATAGAGCCTCACCGTAATATTTTGGGGTTCCTCCGTCGCGAAATCCGTCGCATTCAGGTCGATGGCGCCCTGCGCGAAGAGTTCCGGCTCCTTCGACGCATTGCTCACCACCTTCGACATCGCCTTCAGCGGCAGTTCTGCCACCTCGCCCGCCGGTCCGAAGTCATCAACCGCCGAGCCGGCCGCCGTCAGCGCATAGCCCGCCAGTGCACGCCGGAAAGTGCGCAGATGCGTCCGCAGCGCCGAGACCGTCAGGGAGACCGCCAGTGCAAAATCCCCCTCGACGGACTCCTTGAAGAGGATGCGTTCATTCCAGGGCGCCTCCGCCTTGTCGCAACGTCCCTTCTTGAAGCGCACCTCCTGCTCGGCGGTCTTCTTGGCAATGCCCACGCGCGGCCACAGCAGCGTCGCGCTCAGGAGATGCGTACTCTGCGGCAGATGTTTCCGCAGAGGCAGGTCGATGGAAACCAGCGTGAATTCGAGGTCAAGTTTGGAACTCATCGTTGCTCCGTATGGGGTTACCAGGTTTTGATATTGCAGAAGACCGGGCACGGCAAATTCTCGCCATTGACCAGGAACCCGCAGTCATCGCCCGGCCACGGCTTCCAGTTGTAGCGCACATACAGCGGCGCGGGGACCTCCGCCGAAGTCAGCACCACGCTCGTGCCGTCAATCTTCATCTCGGCGGGCGCGAACTTGCGGTCCATTCCGGCGATCTCGAAGCCCTTCACGGGCTGGTCGTTGAGGGCATGCAGCCCCTCCGCCCAGTCGAACAACACCCGCAATGCGGCGCCCTCGGGACGTGCCTCGCGGAAACGCGGTCCCTCCGGCACGATACCTGGGACGTGGTAGGTGTAGTGCAACGCCAGCCGCGCCAGGCGTTTGCCGTAGTCGCGCTTGTTGTGCGGATGGATGTCGTGTTCCTCGCTGACGTCGCCGATGGCGATCATCCCCGAGTTCGGAATCGCATCCACGCAGCGGCGCTGGACATCCTGCACCACGCACCACGCCGAGAGCTGCCGCCCGTCGATGTCCCGGTCATAGACGGTGGTGTCCGCCCAGCCGGAGATCTGCACGAAGTAGAACGGGAAGTCGCCCTGCCCCCAGCGGAAGCGCCAGTCCTCGACCATCGCGGGCAGCGTGACCTCATATTCGCGGGCGTAGTGCATCGTATTGTGGTCCGTCTCGCCCTGATACCAGAGCGCACCACGCAACGCGTAGGGAATCAACGGTGCGATCATGCCGTCGAAGAGTGTATGGCAGGCGTTCGGATTGAACGGCGTGTAGGCAGTGCCGTCACTTTGCACAATGAAGACCTCAATCTCGTATTCCTGTTTCGCCTTCCACTCTGCCGCCAACTGGAGCATCGCGCCTGGACGCCCCGCCAGCTCCAGCCGGTAGTTCTCCGGCTGCCCCGTGAACGCGCCATCGAAGTAGAAACTGAACGCGCGGATGGCCAGCACATTGCGTCCACCCTTCACCAGCCGTCCTGGGATACGGTACTCGCGCGGTTGGTTCCAGTACATCTCGTCGTAGTCCTTGCCAGTCGCGCCGATTAGTTCGCCATTGAAGTAGGTCTGGTCGTGCTTGTCGATGCCGCCCAGATGCAGCACCAAGTCCAGCCCACCCCATTCAGGGGGGATTTCAATTGCCTGGCGTGCCCAAATCGCGCCGTGCTTGCCGACTTCCTGCTGAATCCAGGACCCGGGTGCAAGGAAAAGCTTCCAGCCGGAGTCGTCGAATTCCGGCGTGGCCCAGCCTTTCGCGAAGCCATGGTTCCCCGTGTCCTTGTGCGTCAACTTGTCGAAGTCCTGTGGCAACGTGCTTCCCTCCAGCGGTTGAGCCAGATTCTTGAGCTGCGGAATGTCCCAAGTCGCGGCGGTGTTGAAATCCGCATCCTGACGGGCGATCATCGCCTTGCGGCACTCCAGACGGCGTAGCATCTCGCGGCTCGTCCAGGCGTGCGCGTAAGTCCCACCCCAGCTGGAGTGGATGATGCCCACCGGCACGCCGAGGTGCTTGCGAAGCGCGAGCGCGAACCACGCGCCCACCGCGCTGAAGGCCCGCGTCGTCGCGCGGTCCTCGCCGGACTTCACCCACTTGAGCGGCGGCTCGATGGTATTCTCCACCGTCCCCAGCGACTGATGGGGCACCGTCACCATCCGAAGCAGCGGATCCACGCCGCCCTCGGAAAGGTATTGGTCCGTCTGCTCCAACGGGTCGTTCAGATTGAAGGTCGCCAGCGGGAACTCCATGTTCGACTGACCGCTGGCCAGCCACACCTCGCCCACCAGGACATCCTTCACCACCACGCTCTCATCGCCAGCCTTAACCACCAACTCGTAGGGACCACCCGCCGGCAATGACGGCAAGCGCACCTCAAACCGACCATCCAGCGACGACGGCGCGGTCGCCGTGCTGCTGCCCAAAATCGCCGTCACCAGAATGCGCGGCGCGCACCAGCCCCAAACCACGATGGGCATTTCGCGCTGAACCACCGCGCCATCCATGAACAAACTCGCCAACCGAAGCATTGAAAACTCCTATCTTATTGATTATTAACAATTTATAAATCAAATCGGCCTTCCTCGCCGAAAATTCCGCCTTGAACCCTGCGTCTTGCCGCAGTTTCCCAAAGAACTTTAACCTCTCACCTCGAAGGGCGCGCTGGAGCGCGGCCCTCCCGCTCTAACCTTTAAACTACGTTTGTCCGCCCAGCAGGATCGTCCGGATCACCACCGCCAGTGCACGCTGGGACGTCACGCGCAGTGTCGGGGCCACCTGCTCCGCCAGCGTCGTCAATTTTGGGTCCTGCGCCAGCCCCACCAGGCGCTCCAGCGCGTCTAGCGAAAGACGACTCAATTCTTCGGAACCAGGCGCCGTGGTGTAATTATCCACATGCTCAGGTCCCTGCCCCGTCGTGAGGAACTCCACGCTCGTCTGGAGTCGGGCGGCGAACTGCTCCAGCCGCCGTGACGTCGTGTCAATCTGCCCCGACTCCAACTTGGAATACAGGCTCACCGACACCCCCAGCCGCTGCGCCATCTCCGACTGCTTCAGTCCCAGCTTCTTGCGGAAATACCGCAGCTGCTGCGCCACGATGTTCTGCTCGTCATTCGCCATGCCTGCAAAAAAAGATAACTTCTCAGAGATTTTGCAAAATATAATGCATTTTGCAAGCAAAGTTGTGAATTCTGAGCTGAATCGTGAAATTGTCGAGACAACTTGCCTCTGTTCCATCGGGTAATCCATGAAATGAGACCCCAAAACCGTTGTTTCTTTTCCCAATGGGACAAAAAGGATGGACAGTTTTCCTTTTACGGACTATATTATGCATAATTTGTATTTCAATTCCAAATTTTTCAACTAACTGACATGGAATACATTCCGCGCATGTTAGAGCATCGTCTGGTGGCGATGCTCCGTCAATCGCCGGCGGTTTTGGTGACCGGCGCAAGGCAAGTGGGAAAATCCACCTTGCTGCGCCATCTGTTTCCTCACCGACGCTACCTCTCCTTGGATGATCCGTTTTTGGAACAACAAGCACGGGAAAACGGTGACATGCTCCTGACCCTGAATCCGCCTCCCGTCACCATTGACGAGGTGCAATACGCCCCGGAACTGTTTCGACACCTTAAAATACGATGCGATGAAAGTGGAGAACCGGGGTTGTTCTGCATGACAGGCTCACAGCAATTCCAGCTGATGCGGAATGTCACGGAGACGCTTGCCGGACGGGTTTCAATATTCGAACTAAGCGGCTTGTCACTTCGGGAAATCCAAGGTGACTTGTTCGCTCGTCACTTTTTGCCCACGGAAGATTATATCCAAGAACGCGGAAAGAGCGCGCGTTGCCCAGAAAACCTATGGAACTTAATTCACCGCGGCAGTTATCCGGCATTGCAGCGCCACGAGGTGGAATGGGCGGCATATTATGCGGATTATGTCCGAACCTACCTGGAACGGGATGTCCGGCAGCTGTCCGCTGTCCAGAACCTGGATGCCTTCCGGCGTTTCCTGGTCGCCACCGCCGCAAGGACGGGCGCAATGCTCAACTACTCAAACATCGCGGACGAGATTGGGAAGGACGTCAATACCGTCAAACACTGGATCTCCATCCTGGAGGCCTCCGGCATCGTCTATCTGCTGGAGCCATACGCCTCCACCGCCTTGAAGCGCGCCACCAAGACGCCGAAACTTTACTTCCGGGACACCGGACTGGCGTGCTACCTGCTTCGGTGGCTGTCGCCGGAGACTCTGGCCAACGGCGCCGCCAGCGGACACCTTTTCGAGACTTTTGTCGTTTCGGAAATCCTCAAATCCTTCTCCAACGAGGGACTGGACTACCGATTCTTCGTTTCCTATTACCGCGGCCATGACAAATGGAAGACACGCTCGGCCGACGGGGAGGAAATAGAAAACGAGACCGAAATCGACCTGATCATCGAAGAAGACGGCATTCTCCACCCCATTGAAATCAAGAAAAACGCGATCATCCAGCCGACGGCGGCCGCTGCCTTCCCTGTGCTGGACAAAGTGCCGGAGAAACGACGCGGCACTGGCGCGGTCATCTGTACCTGCCCTGCCCCAGGCATGCTATGCGAGAACCTCTTCCAACTGCCCTTCTGGTATGTCTAGTCGCCGAAGCCACTAGTGTTTAATTGAGGAAATAATTGTGCAATTGCGAGTGAGAGGCGAAGCAAATGTGGCTTGAGGGGAAATGAGCGGGCTTTCGCCCGTGAATTTCCCTGAAAGGCGCAGATGCCAGCCTGTCGCCGCAAGTGCGCAAT
>JAFZWH010000065.1 GCA_017617415.1 Victivallales bacterium
CTTTCGAGGCGAGAGGTGAATGTGTCTCCCTCCAACCTCCAACCTCCATCCTCCAACCTCCGACCTCCGACCTCCAACCTCCAACCTCCAACCTCTAACCTCTAACCTTGATTTGAGCTGGTCCGGACGGCCGCTCCGGCGTTCTCCCCGGGGAGGAAAGTCCAGACACCACAGGGCAGGATGCCCGTCTGAAAGGGCGGGTATCGCGGGGCAATCCCGCGGTCAGGATAGCGCCACAGAAAACATACCGCCTCGGCTTCGGTCGGGGTAAGGGTGAAATGGCGAGGCAAGAGCTCACCGCGACGGCTGGCAACGGCCGTCGGCATGGCAAACCCCATCCGGTGCAAGACCAAATAGGGGACCAGGCGTCGCCCGCGCCGTCCAACCGCCTTCGGGTGGTCAGTCCCGGGTATCGGTCGCGCAGATGAATGGTCGTCGCGCCCGCCTCGTGCGGGCGGCACAGAATCTGGCTTACAGGATCAGCTCTTTTTTTCAATTTAAAGTTTTAAAGGGTAAAGTCTCGCGTCCCACGTCCCGCGTCTCACGCCTAACGGAATAATCAAGTAATCCACTTATAACAAATATATTAGATATAATTTATGTGCGCCAAGCCGACCAGCCGATTAACCGTCGTATCCGAGTGCTGCAAATTGCTCAGCCAGGCAACGGACCCCACGAAGACCTTGCAGTTGGTGTGCAAGATGCTGGCCGAGACTTTCTGTGCGCAATTCTGCGCAGTGACCTCCTTTGATCTGATTGAACAGCGTCTGGTCATCCGTGCCAGTCATGGCCTCTATGTGGAGGAACTCCAAAGCATCAAGCCGGAACTATCGATGTCCCTTCTGGCTTTCCAGAAGCAACAGGTCATCAATCTGGCATTGGATCCCCGAAAGATTCCCCCTGGACACTTCACCTGCGAGCAACTGGCCAAGCGGTGCCACAGCCTGCTGGCATTGCCGTTGGTCGCCCATGGCCACTCGGTTGGCATCCTCACCCTTGGGCGTTCCTCCCGTTTGACCTTCCCTCAGAATATTGTAAGCATCTGCAGCGTTCTGGCAACCCCGATTGCCTCCTTCCTCCAGAATGTCGAGTTGCTCAAGAAGGCCACGGTCAATCCCGCTCTCGAGAGGAAAAACGAAGTGCCCGTCCCCCCGAGCGCAGGACGCTTCTTCAGTGGCAAAGCAATCTCTCCAGGGGTGTGTTTGGGACGATGCCTCGTGTTGGCCAGTGACGACGCACTTCGCACCGTCACTCTCACCAAAACCCATGACATCGCCGCCGAGCGGACCCGGCTCCGCCAGGCCTACGAATTGGCGCGGCAGAGCCTCACCCAGACCCGCCCGGAGGTCGCCGAAGTCCTTGCCGAGGCCGACTTGTCCATCTTCGACATATATGAAATCCTTCTGGATGACCCGACCCTCCAAGAGCGAATCGAGAGCAAACTAGCCCAAGGCTACGAACTCAACTCTGCGCTCGCCCTCACCCTCCAGGAGGTCGAGGCGGACCTCAGCAACCTCTCTGATGAATATCTTCGAGAGCGCATTCACGACATCGAGGACGTTCTCCTGCGCCTCCTGAATGCCGCCAACAACCAGTCCAAGGATGCACATGCCACCAGCCTGACAACAGACAGTCCTATCGTGCTGGTCGCCCGCGAACTCTTCCCCTCGCAGTTGCTCGCCTCGCCCTTGAAGCACGTCTGCGGAATCGTCTGCGAAAGCGGTGGAGCCACCAGCCACGCGACCATCCTGGCGCGGGCGCTGCGCATCCCGATGCTCGTCGGACTCAAAGACATCCAATCTATCATGCACCCCGGTGACCAACTTCTGGTGGACGGCACCACTGGCCTCTGCTTCCCCGAGCCATCGCAGGAACTCCTCAAGCAGTATAAGTCCACGCTGGAGAGGGCGACGGATCTGCGGGACATCACCACGACCGAAAAAGCCGCCCATCCCGCAGTGGGCGACACCCCCTGCACCTTGGATGGAACGCCCATCCAACTCTGCGGTAACATCACCCTCTTCGCCGAAATGTCCGCCCTCCACGCCGCCGGCGTCCGCGAAGTCGGACTCTACCGCACCGAGTTCATGTTCATGATCCGCAACGCGATGCCAGACGAGGAGACGCAGTACCGCGTGATTTCACGCCTCGTCCAGGACGCCAAGGGTGCGCCCGTCTCCATTCGGACTCTCGACATCGGCGGTGACAAGCCTCTGCCATATATCAAATGGGATGACGAACTCAATCCTTCCCTGGGACTGCGCGGATTGCGATTCCTGCTTTCGAACCCGGACATCCTGCGCACTCAATTGCGGGCCATCCTCCGCGCCAGCGTGGACGCCGATGTCACCCTGACCTTCCCCATGGTCGCCGACTACACCGATTTGATGGATGCCAAGAACGCCGTCGAAGATGCCAAGCGCTCTTTGCAACTCGACCAGGTACCCTACGGCAACCCGAAGATCGGGATGATGCTGGAACTGCCCTCCGCCGTGGTCTGCCTGAAGTCCCTGCTGCCGGAGGTGGACTCGGTGAGCATCGGCACCAACGACCTGGTGCAGTATCTCTTTGGCGTGGACCGTGGCAACAGCCATGTCACCCAGTGGTTCCGCCACAACCATCCGATTGTCTTCCGCCTGCTGGGGGAAATCTGCTCGACAGTCGCAAAATATCCCGACAAGACGGTCCAACTCTGCGGAGAACTCGCCGGATCACGCCTCTGCACGCCACTGCTATTGGGTGCCGGATTGCGAAAACTGTCTATGAATCCGTCGATTCTGCCCTCCATCCGCGAACGTATCTGCGGCTTGAAGTTAAGCGACTGCGAGGAACTATATAAGAAGGCATGCACCAAGGACAGCGCCAAGGAAGTCTATGACCTCGCCAAGCAGTTCGTCGTCCAACGGAAGCGCGGACAATAAGCCACCGTAGTATATTCGGATTATCCTATTATTCCGGCTGCCAGCCGGGTTCGACCTGGACGCTTATTGCGCTTTTACCCTCTGGCGCATCTGGGTCGGCAATCATCACTGCACTCCATCCACGAATATATCCTGGTCTTTGGGGTGTCACGCCTAACGGACTTTGATATGTTATTGCCATCGCTCGGCGCATCGCAATGTAAACTGCTGAATCGCAAGCATGCTCCCAGTCGGCAGCCATCGCCAGATGAGAAGCCTCGTTTTCGCGAAGAAACCGTAACATCTGGTTGTAATTCAAGATATTCCTGCCCCGATAACACAATCGCTGTAGTCCTTCAACATTTCCATTGAGAAACATATCTTCGTTTTCGGCGACCTGACTTATGGTTTCAAGCAATGTCTGACGTTCCTCCTCGGTCAACACGCTGAGGTCAAGCCGCGCCAGATATTCATCCCGCAGGCGTTTCTTCGCCGCCGCAAAACGTAAAAGATGCGCTAGCGACTTCTTCATCGCCTCGTACTCCTCTGGTTGCGTCTCGCGGAACTCCTCCAGACTCGGCTCTTCTGGCGGATAAAACAGGTCTCCGACTCTCTCCGACAACTTCTCCTGAGTTCCTTTCGCCTCGTTCAAACGACGCACTGCGGTCCTTACCTCCTCAAGTTTCTGGCGGAGTTCTCCAAGTTCCCGCCTGTCATTCTGTTCCTCGGCACTCTGCACAGGCACATTGGTTTGGACCGCCACTGCGGCCTCAAACTGAGCCTCTGACCGCATCGCCAGCATCGCGAGCAATTGGCTGCGGCGATGTATTAGCCAGACCACGAGTATGACATCTACCGACAACATCATAACCAACACAGCGCATAGTGATTTCCGCCTATTCATGGGTGCTCCCTCCAATAGGACATCCATTCCTCCAATTGCCGCACCTCCTCATCCTCCTCGCCTGGAGCCAGTCCATAATCCAATGGCGGGCAATCCTGTTCCAGCATTTCACAAGCAAGGCGTTTCTGCAAGACCGGATTAAAAAAAGCAGTCGGTGTCATCGTAAACTCACGGGCCAACTTTTCAGAGAACTGGATTGCCTGCATCACTTGTTTTTGCTCTTCCAGTCCCTTCACTTCCAATGACTTGACAAGGGCTTGATTAATTGTTTCTCCAAAACTTTTCATCCAACTATAGGCCTCGTTCAACTGCCGATAACGCTCATTTGCCTCCGCCTCCGACCAGACATTATCCAGAACTCCATCCACATACTCCTGATAGCGTGAGAAATATTCCTCGCGCCTTTGACGCTCCGACGGCTTCAATGGGAATACCCCCATATCTTCTTGCATTCTCAGTTCTTCAAGGTAATGTTGGATATGCTTGCGCTGGCGAAAATTCGCATAAATATCTCGCAATTCCTCTGCGAAGGCCGCATACGCCTCCGGATCCAGTTCTTCCAGTTCCGACATGCTAACTGCATTTTCTTCCAGCAGTTCTGCAAAGTTTCCCTTTAACTCCGTGACCTTCTGTTCCAGCCGCTCCCGTTCCGCTTCAGCCTCCGCCAATTCGGTTCGGAGTTCTTCCAGCTGCTCGGAAACCGAGACGGACGGCGCAACCATCGTGGAAGTTGGTGTCGGTACTCCACCGAGGCTCGGTGCCACTGTCGTGGGAGGTGACGATGACAAAACATCCGCTTCAGTCCCCTTTCCCTCTGCCAACATTGCCTCGAGATTCCGGCAATCCAGATGCAGATAGCACGTCACGCCGAGGAGCGCCACGACTACCACGATCAAAACTGCATTGATGTAGCCAACCCGCAAAGTCATCGCTGATTTCTCCTAAACCTCATCTGCGTCGGAATTTCACCGCCAGACCGACCACCAAGACAACCACCGCCAGACCGACCAGAATCACGGTCAGATGCCTCTTCATCCACGACTCCCGATTGGGCAATTCGACACCATAGATATCACCGATATCCTCCACACTCTTGGCGACCGGCACCTCGCCGTCCTTTGGCAATGTGAACAAGTCCAGCGAAGGTTCCTTGTAGGTGATCTTGCCCCAGTTGAGTTCAATCAGTTTCCGCCCGGAGGCATTGAACATCTGTGCCATCACGATGAAATTCCTCTGCTCATCGACCGTCAATTGCTTGACTGACGGAAATCTCGTCTGGAGTTGTTCCATCCTCGGTTCCATTTCGGCCTCGGACTTGTGATTGATGGCCGCCAAGTTGGCCACGGTCACTGGCGTGGTGATGGTAATCTGGAGATACTGCTTGTTGCCAATGGTGACGTGCTTTTTCTGCACCGTGTATTCGGCCTGGATATCCCGAAGGATGGTCTCCCAGCCCCAGTCCCACGACAGAGTAGGCTCCTCTTCGTCCTTGAAATTTCCGCCGATTTCGCTCTTCACGAACTTTCCGCCCATAAGAAGGAAATATCCTTCCTGCACTCGGTAACTGGTCAGAAAGCAGGAGCCTTCCTTGAAATAATCGCGACGCTCCAGCATATTCCCCTCTCCGTCCGCCCGACGATATACAGTAATGCTCCAGGTTTTCGTTTTTACAGTGGCGCTGAACGCCTTGGTTCGGCTGCTCTCCACCAACTGGCGGATCCATTCGCCCTGCGGAAGCTTCTCCTGAGCAACCACCGAACAGGCAATTGCCAGACTACAAATCAATGCGGCACGCCAATGTAGCACGGGGGGGGGGTAATTAATCATTTAACTAACTCTAATTCAAATTATTATGACTATAAAAAATCCGAAGCCTATTCCTTGGCCTTCTTGATGAGGGCCTTGAGGTCGGGTTCCATCGCCTCGAGTTTCTTGAGGAGGAGACGTTCACGGGCGAAGGCCTTGCGGTCCTGGGCGGGCGACCCCATCAGGACGGCGCCGGGCATCGCGTCCTTGGAGACGCCGGCCTGCGCCATCACGATGGCGCCGTCGCCGACGCGCAGATGTCCGACCACGCCGGCCTGCCCCGCCAGAATCACGCCGTTGCCCAGTTGCGTGCTGCCTGCCACGCCGCACTGCGCGACCAGGATGCATCCGCGCCCGATTTCGACATTGTGGGCGACCTGAACCAGGTTGTCGATTTTGGTTCCCGCCTGAATCCAGGTCCGTCCGAAGCGCGCGCGGTCGATGGTGGAGTTCGCTCCGACCTCGACGTCGTCATCCAACTGGACGATGCCGACCTGCGGGATCTTCTCGTGTCCGGCGGCGCTGGACTTGTAGCCAAAGCCGTCCGAACCCACGACCACGCCGGCGTGGAGAATCACGCGGTTGCCCAAGATACAGCGTTCGCGGATGGTCACATTGGGATAGATGAGGCAATTCGCGCCGATATGCGCCTCTTGACCGACATAGACATTCGGCAGGATGACCGTGCCTTCGCCGATGGTCGCGCCCGCCTCGATGACCACATTCGCGCCGATGTGGCAGGACATCGGGATTTCCACCGAGGCGTCAATGACCGCGCGGGGATGCACGCCCGGCTTGTATTCCACAGGCGGAGGAGTGAAGGCCATCACGACCTTCGTGAAGGCGTCGGAGGGGTCGGCACAGACCACCCAGGCACGCCCGGCGGGCGGCTCGACGGTGTAGTTCTCCGGCACCAGCACCACTCCCGCGCGGGAGTTCGGGACCTGCTCGCGGTATTTGTCGTTGCCCAGAAAAGCCACATCCGCCTCGGTGGACTCCGCCAGGGAGGCCACGCCATGCAGCGCATGCGTGCAGGAACCCACGAGCCGTCCTTGAACCATCGCCGCAATCTCGTCCGCTGTCTTGGAAATCAACATAATATCAAAGGTTAGAGGTGAGAGGTCAGAGTACTGCTGGCGCCTCGCCAGCAGAGAGGTCAAAGGTCAGAGTACTGCTGGAAGTAACGCCAGCAGAGAGGTCAGAGGTCAGAGTACTGCTGGCGCCTCGCCAGCAGAGAGGTCAGAGATGAGAGTCCTGCGTTTCGTCAGGTCTCTGGTCTCTGGTCCAGCAGAACTCAGTTCTGCTGTGCGGCGGCCTCCTGGGCGGCACGCAGTTTGTTTCGCAGGTCGGTGAGTTTGGCGGTGGCCTCGGTCTTCTCGGCCTCATGACCGGCGTTCACCAACTTCACGATTGCGTCGGTAATTTCCTGCTCCTTCGGGTAGGAGATCACCATCGGCACCCGATTGAGCGACTTGCCGGAGACTTCCAGGACCGTCGTATAGCCCCGCGCCTCGGCATATTTCCTGACCTGCTCAAGCAGTTCTTCCGCCAGTTTTTCCACAATCATTTGCTGGCGATTCTCAATCTCGCCCAGCCCTTCCTGACGATAGCGCATGACCTCATCCTGCTTCTGCTGAAGACGGTTCTCCAGCAACTGCGCCTTGGAACGGGCGTTCTCGCGAACCTCGTCGGAGAGCAGTTCATTTTCCGCATCCGCAACCACTTTCTGGTATTCGGAGAGACTGGTCTGGAACTCGTCCTTCAGCAGATTAAATCCATCGAGGTATTGCTTGCGCAGATTTTCGATGTTGATGTTCTCGTTCACGGTCTTGTAGTATTCGTTGAAGACCGTCTCCATGTTCACATAGGCAAAACGATCAGCAGCAATGGCCGCGACACAGGCACACAGCGCCAGAAAAACAGCGAGTTTCTTGAACATTGTTATCTCCTTGGAAGTATTGAAAAAAGACTTTTGCATACTTTAATCCATTCCCAGCGCTTTGTCGTTTCGTACAACGAAAAAGCGGAGTGGAGAGCCAATGCCCCCACCCCGCTGAATCAATGCCACCCAAAAAACTTCGGTTTACTTCAACAGCACGGGGCCGAGGGCGGCGCGGTTGTGGAAGGAGCCCTGGGTGACAAAGAGGTTGTAATGCGCCTCGCCCGGCTGGTCGGTGGTGCAGATGTTGATTTCCAACGGCGCATCGAAGTTAAACTGCGCCAGCGGGAGCGCGGCCTCGACCGTCCACCCCTCGTCATCCTGGCTGGTAGCGGAATCATAGTTCTCCATGTTCCAAGAGGAGTCCTGCCGCTTGCCATCGAAGATGTCGTTGAAGCGGTTGAAGACAATCTGGTAGTAGGTGGTGTGCCCACCGGCGGCGAGGAAAATCTCGACCTCGTCTTCCGCCCAGATGTCAGCATCGCGGACGTTGCGCTGCGTGCCATTCGGGGTGTTGTCAGGGAGGCGTACGGCGATGAAGAGGGTGTCGTGTGCGGCATCGGTGGCCAGATATGCGGTCGGGGCGCTCTTCATGGGCTTCCCTTCGATGTCCGTGAGTTTCAACGGCGTGGCGTTTTGCCAGATGGCATCGTCCAGCTTGCCGTCGAGAACAGGTGTCTCTCCTGAGAAGGCAGTGACATAGCCAGTCGGGACTTCAGGCAACGGCGGCAGGGGCTGGAGCGCATACCCATCAGGCACTGCGCCAGAGGCGATGACCAGCAGGATGGCCTCGCCGTCCGAAAGATTCAACTTGAATTCATTGAAGTCCGCGCGGCGCCACTCGGACGAACCGTCCGCCTTCGCGTAGGCAATCCTGGTCATGGGATTGTAGATGGCGTATGCCGCGTCGCTCATCGCGGAGCGTGGGCGCAGACCGAGGAACTGCGGTCTGCCGGTACGGTTGTTAAGAAGGAATGCAGCGGCGCCGGCGTCATTGCCCATTGCCTTCAGAACGGGGCTCTCAGACCAGGTCGGCACCCCGAAAGTCATCTCGCGACCGGCAAGCGTCATCTTCTCGCTGGTGGTATAATACGGCACAGGGCGGACAATCTTCGCCTCGCCAGGGAAGCCGGCGAAAACTGCGTCCATCGCCATCTTCTCTTGGAGTATAGGGGAGGTCTGGAGACCTGGTCCCAGCACGATGGTACGGAAGGCAAGAATCTCCTCGGGGGTGATGCCGGCTTCCAGGAAATAGCGCTCCGCCTTGACGGCGAGGGGTTCCTCCGGCTTGCCGAAGTGATCCAGCCCGTTGAGCAGGATGTCGCCGTTGGCGTGGGGGCGCGTGCAGAAGAAGCTGGTCAGCACGTAGTCGCGCATGATTTCGTCACGGTCCACGCCGAGCAGGGCCTCAAGGAGCACAGCGAGCGAGCCGGTGCGGTCGGCGCCGGCGATGCAGTGGAAGGCGATGGGGTAGTTCTCCGGCTTGGTGAAGACGCGGAAGTTCTGCGCCATGATGTCCATGCCGTGCTTGGTGAAAGTCGGGGCATAGCAGACGGTGGAGATGTTCACGTAATTGATGTCCTCGCCGAGCGGGGAGGAGGTCATGCGGGCGGTCTCGCCATGGGAGCGCAAATCCAGGTCGGTCTTGATTTTGAGTTCCTCGCGGATAATGCGCAGGCCCTCCTCGGTGAAGCGCGGCACTCCGGGGGTCTTGCCGCCATCGGAGGAGTTGTTGTTGAAGCCGGAGCAGCGGAAGATGAGCCCCTGAGGAATCAGCCGGCCTTCCAGGCCGCGGCGACCACCCAGGTCGCGGAAGTTGTCCACATTGGGCACATTGAGTACGCGAGGCGTGAGGGGAGCCACGGTGAAGGAGCGGGTTTCGCTCTCGATGGAAGTGCCGTCCTCGTTATTGACTGCCGCCACCTTCCAGTAGTAGGTCTTGCCGATCTCCAGGTTGCAGAGGTTGTAGCGGCTATGCGGGACCTGGATGACCTTCTCGTTGCGGAAATGCGAGTTTTCCGCGACGTGAAGTTCGTAGTGGATCTTGCCGCGTTCCCCGTTGAACGCCCATTGCATCGGAATGCCAGGCGCAAACGACTTGACCTCGTTGCACAGACGACTCGCCAGGCTGGCGTTCTTCAGCGCCGCACGCGCGGCATCCTCCGACATCAGCAAAAAGAGTTCCATCGAGGCGGCCAGCGGACTGACTACCTCCTCGTTGTTCGGGGCGACAGATTTGATGGTGTCCGCAAACACCGCCACGCTCAGCATGAGCGCCAGCAACCAAGTCAGTTTTTTCATGGAGAATTTCCTTTATTAATGAATTAACTTATTAAAACAGAAGATGTTATGTTATTTTTTAGCAATTTCCCAGTTAAGTGCATAGGCATCGGGCAGACCGCACCTCTCACCTTCCTGGCGGGACCTGAATCCTGAGACCTGAGTCCTAAACTTTAACCTTTTACCTTTTGCTCTATTCCCCAAGAGGGTACCCAACTGCGTTCTTTTCCTTTCAGTTTTGTCTTTACCCGAAGGGTTGTCGCGTCCTTGCGGGCGCAGGGTTTGTTGTTGGCCTCCCCGCCAGCTGCGCGCCCGAAACGGGCGCTTGCAGGCGGTTAAGCATGGTCGCGCACTCCGTGCGCTCGCCGCATCGCGGCTGAAAAGCCTTGATTAGGTACCCTGTTGGGAAACAAAGCCTTACCTTTTACCTTTAAACTCCTCTAACCTCTAACCTCTAACCTACTCCAAGACAATTGCGGCAATGCCACGCGGCGAGATAGTCGGTACTGTTACTATAATCTCCTCCGCGTCTTTCGAGAAGCACGCCAGATCAATTGGCTCGCACTCCGGCGCAAGAAAGCGCACTGTCGTTCCACGGGGTTTGCGGATGGCAACCTGCAATCCCTCGGTCTTCTCCAGGAAGTCGTTGAGGAATACCGCCAGGGCGGTGCGTCCCTCGGCATCCACACGTGCCACCGTAGAAAATGGCTGCGCGGAGAGCATCTTGACGGGCAACGGCGCGGTCGCGGTCGCATCGATGGCCTCACGAAGCATCGCGATTCGCGCACCAGTGGCGTATTCCCAGAGCCCCACGCCGCCGACCACGAGGACAAATCCGCCGTAACGCGTGGGCACCCGTACCACGGCGGGCTTGCCCAGTCCGACGGGCTCCGCGTCCGCCTGAACCGAATTGAAATGTCGTCCAATTCGGCTGAAGACTTGAACGCCTGGAAGACTCTCGTCCTGAACATCAATGGCCTGCATCGGGGTGTAATTCCAGCAGGTCATGCCATTCGGAAGCTCCTCCAGAATGCCCGCACCGGGTTCCATTGGATGCACTGGCGTCACCGCCCAGTCGGGAAGGCGCTCGTTGAGGCGTTCCAGCACCAGCGTATCCACCACCACGCGCCCGCCGAGCATCGCCTGAAGCTCCGCATCGGTATAGCCGCCAATCTGACGCTCGGTTAGGACACCAATGCGCACGTCGGTCGCGCCATCCGGCGCGGTCACGGGGATGCCCATCCGCCAGAGTTGCGCGAGTTGGTTCCACATTCCGTAGCACCGCCAGTCGTCGGTAGCGCGTCCGCAATTCGGCATGTTCGCCTGGCTTGGCCCGAGCAGCTGCGTGAGGCCGGCGTTCACGGTTCCGGGCAGCTGGTCGGCAAGCGCCTCGAAGAATGGCCGCCAGGCTGCACAGGCCGACGCGAAGTGCTCGTAGTTCTCCTGAGGTTCGGGGTTCTCGGGGTCCTGCCAATAGAAGGTCAAGGAGTTGCAGCCACAGCCCAGCATCAACGCGCACTCGGTCATCATCTGGCGCGCGGACTTAAGCTGGCCGGTGTGTGGATAATTCTCCGCTTCGTAGCAAATCTGTTCCATCTTCGGATACTGCACCGCACGGGCGCTCGCCACCAGACTCTCGAACGCCTTGCCCAGAAGATGTTTGATTTCGACATCCTCGGTATAATATCCACCGCCGGGACGGATGTTCACCCCGCAGCCGCGCGGACCGGACATCGCCTCGTAAACCGGCGAGTAGTCCAGCCCGTTGTAGGTATGGGTCTGCATCGTGGTCTGCCAGCCCAGCCGGCACTCCGGCAACACTTCGTCCACCGCTCGGCGGTATTCTTTCATCACCAGCGCGTTGTTATGGGCATGGAACTGGCACCACATGGCGCGTACCGGCTCGAAGTCGCCGGTCTGGTCATAGAGGTGGTGCGCCAGTTCCTCACGCGTCCAGTTCCCCCCGCAGTATTGGTTGAAGAGCTTCAGGCAACGCGGGCAGAAGCATCCCTCCGGCTTGCAGACGCCCATGCGCAGGTCGTCGTCCACCCAGATGGAGGATGGCTTCATCGCGGCCAGCGTGGCCTTGGTGCGCTCGTAGGTATATTTCAGCACACTCGGCGAGGTCGGGCAGAGCAACCCCTCCATTGGCCTGCCCTGCGCATCCACCTGCCAATCTTCCTTGGTCAGCGTCGGCTCGGTCTCCGGTGAAAGTGGTCCGACGCAGTGCCCCAGCGTCGGACACCGCTGGAAACCCATCTGGATGCCAGCGGCCTCGCATTCCATGCGGAAGTCATCGTACTCGGCATTCAGCGCTGCCTCGGCCGACAGTGCCGGGAAGGCGGCGGGAGCCACCAGGTCCATCCAGAATTCATCACAGGAGCCAGGGTATTTTTTGCAGGCGGCCAGCACCCTGCGCATGAACGGCAGGTGTGGGCCGTGAACTCCGCACATCTGGCGGAGGATTAGAAAGGGGTAGTCGTATTTCATCTTAGCAACTCGGGATAATTGGCTTGAACAAAGTTCCGCAACCACACCAAGGCATCGGCGTGGTTGGCAAAAGGTTCCTCAAGTTCATGGTCTAAGGCACTTTGCAGGATTGGCTTGAAAGCAGGGCATGGCGCAATGCCCAGCGCGATGAGGTCGCGACCCTGTATGGTCGGCGTGGTTTGCGGAGGATGCGCCATCTCCTCCTCCCATTGGCTATGGAGCCACTCATGCAATTCCAGATTGCCGAAGGACGCCAGGCTGTCCAGCCGAACGAGTTCCAGCAGCAGCGGGAAACGCATGTCCTGGAGGCGTTTCCGGCGCGTGGCAATTCTCGCCTCGCGCATCGCAGTGAGGCCCATATGGTGCCGAACCAGATAGACGGCGGTCTCAATGACCTCGTTGGGCAGACGCAGTTTCCGCAACAGTTCCTCCACCATTTCGGCGCCCACGACATCATGCCCGTTGAAGCGCCACCGTCCGCCCTCAAATTTGCAGGTGGGTGGCTTGCCGACGTCGTGCAATAACGCCCCCCAGACCAGCGCGCGTAACTCCCCATCCGAGGCGCGCTGGAGTTCGCCTGCCGTATTGAAGCGTGGGGCGTCAGGCGCGGTGCTCTGGCACCTCAGCACCGTCGCATCCAAAAAGCCTTGTAACTTCAGCTGGTGATTCCAGACGTCGCCCTCTGGGTGGAACTGCGGCGGCTGTTCGACGCCATGGAAAGTGGCCAGCTCCGGCAGGATGCTCGCCAAGAGTCCCGCTCTATCCAGCAAATCCAGAGCGCACTGGCTCTGTCCACATAGGAGCATCTTCTCCAATTCGCTGGCAATGCGCTCCACCGAAACCACGCTTTTCACCTGACCGGCGTAGGCCTGGACAGCACTCCAGGTTGCTGGCTCAATCGTGAAGCCCAGTGACGCCGCGAAGCGCACCGCACGAAGCACGCGCAGTTTGTCCTCCTCAAAACGCCGGGCGGGGTTGCCGACCGCGCGAAGCACGCCGGTCTTCAGGTCAGCCACGCCACCCACGAAGTCGTGGACGACATTGGCAACCGGGTCGCCCAGCAGCGCATTGCAGGTGAAGTCCCGTCGTCGGACATCTTCGGCCATATCGACGAAGCGGATTGCATCCGGATGTCGGCCATCGGTGTAGGCGACATCCCCGCGGAACGTCGCCACCTCGTAGTTCTCTTGGTCTTCACCGACTACGGTGATGATTCCGAACTGCCTGCCAACCGCGTAGGTACGTGGGAAAATCGCCTCGACCTGCTCCGGCCGCGCGGAAGTCGCGATATCCCAGTCGTGCGGTGTGCGCCCCAAAAGCGTATCACGTACGCATCCGCCCGCGAAGACCGCCTGATAGCCATGCTCCTGGAGCACCTTCACCATCTTCAGCGCCTCGGGCGGACTTTTAAAAATACAATGTATCTCTTTGTATTGCAGACACATATATCAACACCAAACAGTCGGGACTGGCGCATCGCGGCGACCATAGGTCAGAAAGACGTCATCCCGGGCGAGTTCATGCAGGGTCCCCCGCGCAGTCCGCTCGGCGATGTCGTAAGTGTTGCAGTCTCCGCTGATGTGCGCAAGAACGACATTGCGCGTGTTGCGCGTGACCACCGACGGCAGGAATTTTGCGGTGTCTGCGTTGGAGAGGTGCCCGATGGGACTCAGGATGCGCGACTTCAGGTTCCACGGGCGGGAGCTGGCCGCCAGCATATTGAGATCGAAGTTGCTCTCCAGCACCAGGGTACTGCAGTCCCGCAGTTGAAAGTGCGTCATCTGGGTGGTCACCCCCAGGTCGGTCGCCACGCCAATCTTGGCGGACTCCCGGGTAAAGACATAGCCTACCGTGTCCACCGCATCATGGGAGACTGGAAACGCCCGGACATTGAAGCCGGAGAGCGGGAAGTCATTGCACGCCGCGATCATCGTCATCACGCCGAGGCTCCACTCATTGCGCAGCTTCTCGGCGCATTTCGCGGTGGCATAGACCGGCACGCCAAAGTGCTTGCTCGCCACCCGAAGCCCCTTGACGTGGTCGTTGTGCTCGTGCGTGACCAAAAACGCCTTGACCCACGATTCCTCCAGCCCCTCCTCTTTCAGGCGACAGCGCAACATCCGCAGGCTGATACCGCAGTCAATCAGTATCGCCTGGTCGCCGCAATGAACTGCGATGCAGTTGCCGTTGCTTCCGCTGGCTAGGATGGTGACACCTATTTTCGACATTCCTCTAATACTATATTTGCGACTTTCGGGGAAACCGGCTCGGCGGAGCCCAGCCGGCACGTGAAGTCATCCAGCAGTCGCATACATTCGTAGTGGCGAGACCCGCCGGGCAGAATCTTCGCCGTCGCGGAGGCCAGGTGCTCTGGCGTACACTCGTCCTGCAAAAATTCCTCAAAAACAGTGGTTTCGCAGACTAAATTCGTGATGGAGATATATGGCAATTTCACCAACCGACGCGCCAGCCACCAGGTCAGCCGACCAAGCCGATAGGCGACCACGACAGGAAGTCCAAGCATCGCTGCCTCGACGGTGACAGTGCCACTGGCGGCGATGGCCGCGCTTGCCGCCAGCATCCGCTCGCGAGTCTGACCGCAGCTCCACGAGAATTCCGGCGCGTCATCCGGCAAATCCAGTTTTGCCAGCAGTTCCTGCGCAATCTCCTGGATGGCAGGACGTGGCATGGCGATTTCAAATCGCAAGGCTGCGTTCTGCCGATGCAATAGACACGCCGCCCGGACAAAATCGGGCAGGAGCCGCAGAATCTCCTGCCGACGGCTCCCCGGCAACAGCAATACCAGATTGGTATCACGCCGGACTCCCAGTTCCTTCAGCGGATTGAGTTGCTCGAAGAGCGGATGGCCGACAAATTCTGCCTTAAGACTGGTTGGCGCGTAGCATTGAGGTTCAAAGGGAAAGATGCAGAGCATCCGGCGACAGAACTGCGCCAGTTTCCAGATGCGGTTGCGTTTCCACGCCCAGACTTGCGGACTGACATACCAAACCACCCGTATGCCAAGCGCATGTAATTTCTTCGCCAGACGTAAGTTAAAACCTGGATAGTCAATCAGAACCACGACCTCAGGGCGCTCTTCGGCCGCACGACGCACCAGTTGCCGAAACAACCGGAAGAACATCGGCAAATGCCGAAAGACCTCGACGAAGCCGACGATGCCCAATTCCGCAGAGTCGATATAGGTCTCCACTCCCGCCGCACGCATCTTCTCCGCGCCCATGCCCGCCAGCCGGATGTCCGGCTGCGCCGTTCGCAATGCCGTCGCCAGAGCCGCGCCGTAGGCGTCGCCGGAGGCCTCGCCGGCGACAATCCAGCAGGTCTGGGGCTTCGGCTGAGAGGTTTCGACGGTCATTCTCGTTTCCCCAAAAACAAACAGGACATCGACTCTGCGGCCTCCAGTTATTTGATTGCCCCGAAGCGTCGATTGATACCGGGGGCCAGCAGGTAGGCGCGCAGAAGTCGGGAGACCGGCTCGGTGTCCACCAGAAAGGCGTCATGACCGGAGTCGCTCTCGATTTCCACATAGGTCACCGGCTTGCGTTCGGCGATGAAGGCGTTCACGAACTCGCGGCAGGCGGAGGGCGGATAGAGCCAGTCGCTGGAGAAGGAGACCACCATCAGTTCCGCATGGAGGCGGGAGCACGCCTTGCGCAGGTCGCCGTCGCCCCACGCCGCCGCCGCGTCATAGTAGTCCATGGCACGGGTGATGTAGAGATAACTGTCCGCGTCGAAGCGCTCGACGAAGGTCTTGCTCTGGTGGTTGAGGTAACTCTCCACGGAGAACTCCGGCGAGAATCCCTGGTCGTCTTCCGCCGTGGCAAGTCGCTCACGTCCGAATTTGTAGTCCATGCCCTTGCCGGAGAGATAGGTGATATGGGCAAGCATTCGTGCGACGGCAAGGCCGTTTGCGGGGAAAACGCCGTCAGCCTGATAGTTCCCGCCGTCGAATTTCTCGTCGTGCATGATGGCATGACGAGCGACCGCGTTGAAGCCAAGCCCCTGCGCGGAGAGTTTCGGTCCGCAGGCCATGATGATGCATTTTCCCAGCATCCGCGGAAAGCGCAACGCCCATTCGAGCGCCTGCTGACCACCCAGGCTGCCACCCACCACCGCATAGAGGTGCTTCACGCCAAGACGGTCGATGAGCATCTTCTCCATCTTCACCCAGTCCGCGATTGTGACCATCGGGAAATGCAGCCCATAGGGTTTTCCCGTGCGTGGGTCAATGCTCGTCGGTCCAGTGGTGCCATAGCAACTGCCCAACACATTGGCACATACCACATAGAAGCGGTTGGTATCAATCGCCTTGCCCGGACCAATCACCGAATCCCACCACCCCGGATGCGTCAGACGCCACGCGCGGGCGGGGTCGTTCTTGGCCTGCGAATCCCACCCCGCCACATGAGCGTCACCTGACAATGCATGACAAATCAGGACAACGTTGTCGCCCGTCTCGGAGAGTTCCCCGTAAGTCTCGTACTCGACGACGACTTCGGGCAGCACGCCGCCCAACTCCAGTTGGAAAGGGTGCTCCGCATCCGTAAGAGTGATGTGCCGCGCAGTGGTCATCCCGACGCTCGTCAGGGAATCCGGCGGGTCGTATTTCTTATTGATTGATTGTTCCTTGGTCGTATCCATCCTTTCTTTTCTCTCGCGCAAGATGCGCGAGCGCAGAACCTTCCCGCGCAAGATGCGCGAGCGCAGAACCTTCCCGCGCAAGAATGCGCGAGCACAGAACCGCTCGCACAGCGAGCGAGAGCCGGGGCAGCCTAATCGATGCAGGTCTTCTGGTAGCCGCTGGCTGCGGCGAGTTCCAGCGCCTTCTCGGCGAGGGCGTGACCGGCCTGACGGCAGGTCGCCAGAACTTCGGGCGTCGGCTCGAATTTGGCGAGAACGGGCGGGTAGAAGCGCGTCCACTTCAATTCATCAATCTTGGCGTCAAGCAATTCGGGACCGCCTTTGCCCCATCCGTGAGAGCCGAAGGCGAAAGCCGCACGGCCCGGGAAATTGAGTCCCTGGATGTAGCAGAGACGCGCCGCCATCATGGGCATCATCTGCTGGTTGAGCGTAGAGGAGCCCAATGCGACCGCCGCCGTGTCCAGCATCTCGGTGGCAAGGGCATTCTCCGTGATGGCACGGGCGGGCATCACCTTGCAGGTCACGCCAGGCACCTCAGCAATGCCCTCCATAATGGCATCCGCCATCGTGGCAGTACGGTGCCACATCGAGTCATAGAGCACCATGACCTTGGGCTGGACGCGCTGGTTCGCCCAGTTCTGATAGGCCCCAAGAATTGCGTCCAGGTTCTTGCGCCAAATCACGCCATGGCTCGGGCAAATCATCTTCAGCGGCACGCTGGCCAGTTGTGCAAGCACCGCCGCCACGCGTTTGCTGTAGGGGTTCACGATATTCGCGTAGTAACTCTTCGCCTCGAAAATCAGTGTCGAGAGCGGATTCTCGTCATCGAAGCGCAGGTTGGTGGCATAGTGCTGGCCGAAGGCGTCGTTGCAGAACAAAAACTGTTCTTCGACCAGATAGGTGGCCATGGAGTCCGGCCAGTGCACCAGCGGAATCTCGATGAATTTCAAGGTCTTGTCCGCCCCCAGCGCAAGCGTGTCGCCGGTCTTGACCAACTGGAATTTCCATGCCGAGGTATCGTAGTAGCCGGTCAGGAAATCCTGCGTCTTCTTGTTGCAGACCACCGTCGCCTGAGGGGCGGCCGCCACCAGCGCCGGCAATGCGCCGGAGTGGTCGGGTTCGGCGTGATTCACCACGATGTAGTCGATTTTCTCCAGCGAAGTCTGCTTCTGAAGATTTGCCAGCCAATCCGCCGCAAAGGGGGCCTTCACCCCATCGACTACCGCAGTCTTTTCAAACTGAAGAAGATAGGAATTGTAAGTCGTGCCGCGATCCGTCTCGTAGCCATGAAAGTCCCGGACGGCCCAGTCGATGTGACCGACCGCGTAGATGCCTGTGGCAATTGGAGTGAGCATTGGGGTGATTTCTCCTTCGTTGGCTGAAATGTCATATCCTATAATATAGAGGGTGAAACCCAAACGGACATCCCGGACACCTCTTTTCCTGATGACGCACAATCCATCTTTGATGCATTAAATTATGATATATGACCTTTTACCGTCTGTTGTCCATCCTACTGGCGTTGCTATGCCTGGGCTTCGCAGCCGTTTCTACGGTTCTCTGCATGAAGTACCCGAAACTGTCGAGCCAGTTACCTCGCCACCGTCTCGGCGGTCTGCTGCTGGGCATCGTGGTATTATGCTGGTGCGCCAAGGAGGGCACATCGATGCTTCCGGCAAATTACGCCACGCCTGTCTGGCTGCTGGTGCCGTTTGCAGTGGCGGCATGTTGGTATTTCCTGGATTTCCTCTTCGCCCGTGCGTTCGGAGGCTTCCTGGTACTGGTTGCCAACCACCTCATCCAGCACGCCTTCGCCTATTACTGTGGAATTCGGCCGCTCTACTGCATCATCGCGATAGTATGGGGGCTTTGGGGGATGACTCTCATCGCCTGGCCATGGCTGTTGCGCGATTTTTGGGAGGCGGTGCCGAAACGCCCGCGAAGTCGCATTGCCATCTGGGCCTTCTGCATCCTGAGTGCATTGGCATTCGCCATCCTGCCTTTTTGCGGTCGAAGTTAACCCCGCGACAATTTGTATATGAAGAACGACTCGAATCCCGGCTTTCTCGCTCGTCTTTCCGGCAACATATCTGCCCTTTTCCGGGTCGCGCCAATTGCGGTTCTCGTCTTGCTTCTATTTGTTGGATGTTCAGAATCCGTCGAGAAATATCCTGAGGTCATCCAGTTGCACGGCGGCGGCTCTCAGAGCGGACCGAAGGGCGGCATGACCGAGCGCCCCGTAGAACTCCTGGTTCTGGGGCCGGAGCGCATGTCCTCCGGAAGCCGACGCCCTGTCCCTGGGGTGGAGGTCCGCATCACTCCGCGTCCGCGCAACGGCGAGGACGTTGCTGGCAAGGCACTGGAAGGCGAGACCGACGAGCAAGGGATTTTCCGTGCGTTTGTTCCTTATGGTGAAGAATTTGGCGATCGGTACTACACGGTCGTCTGCCCTGACTTCGAGAATGTCCGCCCAATCGAATTCCACGTCACCGCCGGTCTTCAGTTGCATGGCTCCGGTCAGGAGACAGTGGCGGGCAATGAGTTGCCCGAGCCGTTGCGAATTCAAGTGGACGACGAGAAGAAAGGCGTGCCGGTCTATTTCAAGATTGTCTCCGGTTCCCACAAGGCGAAACTGACCAACGCGCAGACTATGACCGACAGCAACGGCATCGCCGCCACCCAGCTCATCACCGACCCCGATTACTCAGGGAAGTATGAGGTAATCGCAGAAATCGGCGGGCAGGACAAGGTCATCCGCGGCGTCTATCTGACTGCGCTGGCACTCAACCGCTGGAAACTGGCCATTGCCATTCTGGGTGGGCTGGGCTTTTTCATCTATGGCATGACGTTGATGAGCCAGGGCCTTCAGATGCTGGCCGGCGCACGCCTCAAGAATATCCTCCAACTTTTCACCGGAAACCGCGTGAAGGCGATGCTGGCGGGCATGGGCGTGACCGCGCTAATCCAATCCTCCGGCGCGACCTCGGTGATGGTGGTGGGTTTCGTGAACGCGGGACTGCTAAGCCTAAAGCAAGGCCTGGGCGTCATTATGGGCAGTGCCATTGGTACCACTGTGACTGGCCAGATGGTCTCCTTCAAGTTGGAGGCACTGGCATTGCCGGCCGTGGTGCTCGGCGTGGCAATGATGCTCTTCGTCAAGAAAAGCTCCTATCGTGGCGTAGCACAGACCATTCTGGGATTCGGACTGCTCTTCTTCGGTATGATGATGATGAGCGACACCTCCCATGTGGTAGGCGAGTTCCCGACCTTCCGAAATTTCTTCGCCCTCTTCGACTGCACACCCATCCCAGGACACATTGCCCCGCCATTGCTGCCGGTACTCGGCGCGATGCTGATCGGGCTGGTCGCCACCGTGGTCGTCCAGTCCAGTTCGGTGACCGTCTCCATCGCCATCGCCACTGCCGTAAGCGGACTGCTGAACTTCTGGACGGCCTTCGCGCTGGTGCTGGGCGCCAACATCGGCTCCACCCTGACCGGACTGCTGGCCTCCATCGGCACCAGCCGCACCGCCCGCCAGACCGCACTGGCCTCCGTGGTCTTCAAGGTTTTCGGAGTGCTGGCGATGCTTCTGCTGCTTTTCGTTCCCTGGAACGGCGTGCCTTGCTTCCTGCGATTGGTGGATATCCTCACCCCCGGTGACGTCTTCGCCGAGACGCCCCAGAACATCGGCCGCCACATCGCCAACGCGCACTCGCTCTTCAGCATCTTCTGTGTGATGCTTTTCCTGCCTTTCCTCTCCGCCTTGGCCTGGCTTGCCACCAAACTGGTTCCCGAACGTAAAGAGGCAGAATCCAACCAAATTGTCAAACTCGAACCGCATCTGCTCAACTCGCCATCCGCCGCCATGGACCAGGTGCTCGTCGCGCTGCTGGATATGACGCGGTGCTCCATGGCCCTCACCGAGGGCGCCGTCCGCGCCTTCGTCAAACAAGACCATTCCACCGACGAGAAACTCCAGGAGCAGGAGGACGCCATCGACCGCGCCCAGCACGACATCATGGACTACCTGGTGCAGTTATTGCGGCGCAACCTCACCGAGGCGCAGTCCGCCGTAATCCCGACCTTCATGCACTGCGTGAATGACGTCGAACGCATCGGCGACCGCGCGATGAACGTGGTGAAGCTCATCGCGCGAGTGGACAACGCGGAGCAGAAGTTCTCCACTTCCTCCTTGCACGAGACCTTGGAAATCGGCGCGAAACTCCAGGAGACTGGCGCGGCGCTCATCCAGGCCATCTCGCGCAATGACCAGGAACATATTGAAAAGGCGCTCAAGCACTGTGGCGAAATCAAGGCACTGACCGCGCGCTTCGAGAGCAACCACGAGGCACGCCTCAACAGCCAGGATTGCAACTTGGAGAACGGCATGATTTACGTCGAGCTGCTCTCTAACCTTGAACGCATCGCCGCACACCTGGCCAACCTGGCGGAACGCGCACACCTGATGCTCAACCACCATGTGAAGTTCGACTCCGAGGCTGAGTAATAATTTATCTAATTGAAGTTTAGGAGATTAAATTGACTTTTTCTTTGTTCCAATGGCTGCGCGGCCTGTTCCATCGGCCGACCACAGCCCCATCTGAAGCCTCCGAAGATTCTGCCAATCAGACAGTTGAATCATCGGAAACTGCGGCACGCAAACGCCGTAAACGGCGCCGTGCCAAGAAAGGCGCCATGCGTGAAACAGGCGCCGCTGTGAATTCGCAGTCCAGCGTGCCGCCTCATCCTGTGCAAGACGACTATGTCGAAGGTGCCGGTGAAAAGTCCGCGCGTCAAATCCTCGACAAGAAGAAGGTCGGCGACTGGCAGGCGCCGCCCTGCCCTCCGCCCGAAGAAGGCGTGCGCTTCTTCCAGGAGTTCCCGCTGGAGCGCGAGATTTTGCGTGCCGCATTGGACGACTTGGGCTTTGTGAAATGCACGCCCATCCAGGGACTTGCATTGCCCGTGGCGATGGAAGGCAAGGACCTGGCAGGTCGCGCTCAGACCGGCACCGGAAAGACCGCCGTCTTCCTGATGTCGATGCTCCATCAGTTCCTGAACTCCCCGGTAAAGCGCAAGCTCAACCAGCCCTTCGCGCTCGCGCTGGCACCCACCCGCGAACTCGCCATCCAGATCGCCAAGGACGCGGAGAACCTCAGCGTCTATACCAGCCTGCGCACGGTGGCGGTCTTCGGCGGGATGGACTATGAGCGGCAGCGCCGACTCCTCCAGGCGGGCTGCGACCTCATCGTCGCCACGCCCGGCCGGCTGATTGACTTCCTGCAAAAGCAGGTCATCGACACCTCGGAGCTCAAGGTACTGATCATCGACGAGGCGGACCGGATGCTGGACATGGGCTTCATCCCCGATGTCAAGCGAATCATCTCGCGCCTACCATCCTGCGAGGAGCGCCAGACGATGCTCTTCAGCGCCACCCTCTCCCGCGACATCATGGAACTGGCCAGCCGCTGGATGCGCCCGGAGCCCGCCGTGCTGGAGGTTGAGCCGGAGAAGGTGGTCGCCGAAGGCGTGAACGAGACGGTCTATGCCTGCACGACGCAGGAGAAACTCGCCATCATGATCTACATCCTCAATCACGAGGACTGCCACCGCACGCTGATCTTCCGCAACCGCAAGCGCGATGTCGAGGAATTGACGGAAATCCTTCGAAACTACGGCGTGAAATGCGAGATGCTCTCGGGCGACGTGAACCAAAACCGCCGCCTGAACATCCTGGAGGACTTCCGCACCGGAAAGACCAAGGTCGTCGTCGCCACCGACGTCGCCGGCCGCGGCATCCAGGTGGACGACATCACCCACGTCTTCAACTACGACCTCCCCTACGAGGCAGAGGACTACGTCCACCGTGTCGGCCGCACCGCCCGCGCCGGCCACCAGGGCCGCGCCATCTCCTTCGCCAGCGAGGACAATGCCTTCGTGATTCCGGACATCGAGACCTACATCGGCCGCGATCTTCCCATCACCCAGCCCGACGACGAGATGCTTGTGCTCCCGCCGCCCGTAGCGCCTGTCCAGCACCGTGAGCAGCCGAACCGTCCGCGCGACTCCTTTGGTGGTCATCGTGAAGGCGGGCATTCTTCCTTCGGCGGCTCCTTTGGCGGCCATCGAGGCGGTTCTCCACGCCCCAACCGCCCGCGCACAGGCGGCGGATTCCGCGGAAAACGGTAGGTTCCTCATTCCTCATTCCTCATTCCCGATGCCAGAGCTTCGCCAAGGCGACCAACCCACTCCCCGCGAGACCACCACACTGCCGGTGGTCATCGTGCTGGACCGTCTGCGGAGCGCCTACAATACTGGAAACATCTTCCGGCTGGCGGATGCCGTGAGAGCACAGGCCATCTACGCCTGCGGTTATACCCCCTGTCCCCCACACGACCGCCTCGCCAAGACTGCCATGGGTTGCGACCAATTCGTCTCCTGCCGACACTTTGACGAAACCACGCAGGCCCTCGACGACCTTCGTAGGCAAGGCTACACCCTCTATGCCGTGGACACCGTCGTCGGCGCAAAGTGCTTCTGGGAGTGCCACTTCCGTTTCCCCTGCGCCTTCGTCTTTGGAAACGAGGCCCTTGGCATCTCCTCCGAGGCATTGGCTCGCTGTGACGACTATGTCCAGCTTCCCGCCGCCGGTCTCAAGAACTCCATCAATGTCGGGAATTGTGCCGCCGTCATTCTCTTCGAAGCACTGAGACAGTTTAAATAAATCAAATTTAACTAATTACAAACAAATAAGTTATATTATTTATAAACAATGTTGGACACCATCCTCATCCTATTTTTCTGGCTCTGCGCTGAAATCGCCGTGCGCATCCGTTACCGCGTAAAATTGGTGGGCTTGGATGAAATCATCAAGAAATACGGCCGCAAGGGCTTGCTCTTCTGTCCCAATCATCCAGCACTCATCGACCCGCTCATCATGACCACGATGCTCTGGGGGCGCTTCCGCCCACGCGCACTGGTCATTGACAAGCAAATTAAGGAGCCACCCCTTAAATACATCTGGAAGCGCATTCGGCTGCTGCCGTTGCCGGACATCGGCGCGACGGGAATGCGGGGACATGATATGCTCAAGGAACAGATCGGCCGTTGCGTCGATGCGCTTAAAGCGGGCGACAACCTCCTTTTCTATCCCGCGGGGCGTATCTACCGCTCCAGCCGCGAGAGCCTCCGAGGCAATGGCGGATTGGCCGCCATCCTCCAGGAGTATCCCGATGCCAAACTCGTGCTCGTACGTACAACTGGTCTTTGGGGCAGCGACTTCGGACGCGCCAAAGGCTACCAGACGCCACTGGGCAAGACGATGCTCGCCCATCTCAAGCACATCTTCTACAGCGGCATCTTCTTCATGCCACGCCGACATGTCACCATCGAGTTCTTCGACAAGCCCGCCGACCTCCCTGCGCCGGACGACAAGCGCGCGCTCAACCACTATCTGGAGGAATTCTACAACCAGGCGCAGCGCCAGAACACCTATGTGCGCTATACCTGGAAAGAGGAAATCCACGAACGGCTCCTCCCCGAGGCCGAATGGTACAATGTCCCCGAGGACACCACGCAAGTTCCAGACGAAATTCGCGCCAAGGTCAAGGGACGCCTCCACGAACTCACTGGCAAGCGTTTCATCCGGGACACGGACACGCTGGTGACCGACCTGGCGCTCTCCGATGAGCAAATCCAGTCCCTGTACATCTGGCTTCAGCGTGAGTTCCGCCATCCGATGCCCGCATTGCCCAAGTTGCGGACCGTCGCCAGTCTGATGATTGCGGCGGCGGGTATTCCGGGCGAGGAGCCCTTTGCACCGATACCGCCGGCGTGGTTCCGCAAAGTCAAGAAGATGAAGACCTCCCATGCCAAGTCGCTCACCGTCGCCTTCCTTCACGCCGCACGGCGACACTCCGGATTTCCAATGTGCGCCGACCAGGAGTCCGGAGTCTTCAATGGCCGCCGGATGATCCAGCAGGTCGTAAACCTCTATCCGACCATCAAACGTCTGCCTGGCAAGCACATCGCACTGATGCTCCCGCCCTCCGCAAAGGCCCTGCTGACCTACCTGGCGTGCGCCTTCGCCGGCAAAATCCCCGTGATGCTCAATTGGAGCCTCGGCAATGCCGGAATGAAGACCAGCCTGGCAAAAACCCATGTCCACCATATTCTTACCACGAAACAGTTCTCCGAGGCACTCAAGGCACAGGGCGTGGACTTCAGCGGAATCGTCCAAAAATTCGTGGACGTGGACAAGCTCATCGAAGAGTCCTCGCGCCTCCATCGCATCTGGGCGCGCATCGCCAGCCACTGCGATAACCTCATCATCCGCTACCGGGCGCTGAAGGTCTCCGGCATCGCCGCCATCTACTTCGTGCCCGCGCCCGACAGTGGCGAACCACGGCAGGTTGTCCTCAAGCAACACTCCGTCATCCACGACATCCGAGACATCCTCGCCAAAGCCGCCGTCACCACCAATGGTTGTGTGCTTGCCATGCAACCGCTCTACCAGATCTCCGGCCTCCTGAACAACCTCTTCCTCCCGTGCATCTCCAACCTGCGTGTCGTATTCCACCCAAACCCCGATGACGCCACAATGCTCGCGCGCGTCGTCGCCGGCTACGCCGTGACCCACCTGGCCGGAGCGCCCGCCTATATCAACAGTATTTTAAAGGCTGGAACAAGCGACCAGCTTCATACCCTTCAGACCGTCGTCTGCAACGCTGAGACCTGTCCAACCTCCACCACCGACCTCCTCCACGAAAAGGTCCCATCCGCCAAGGCAATCGCCATCCCGACCGTCGGCATGGGCCAGTGACCCAGCAAGGCATGGCTCACTACCCCACGACTTTACCATGCCTCAGACGCGGCATTCAGCCTTCCTCCCATCTATCCAACCATCGCTCGCCCTTCAGATAACTTTAAACTTTAAACTTTAAACTCAAAAATGACCACGCAAGCTCAAATCCGCAGCACCTTCGCCAATGGCGAGGGCATCTTCCGGCTCGCCCCGAACTGGGTTCCACGCGCCTTCTGCATCCCCGGCCGCCGAATCAAACTCCATCCAGATGACTACTATGCGCTCGGTTCCGCCCGCGGCGGCATTGACGAACGCTGGTTAGGCTGCACCACGCCTGCCGACAACGGCCCCCTCACCGCCAAGAACGAAGGCATCAGCCATCTCGTCGCGGACGACGGCACGCTTATTCCGCTTACCGAGGCCGTGCAGGAACTCGGTGCCGAACTGCTGGGCGAGCGTATTTGGAATGAATTCCATTGCTGGCCCGTCTATTCCAAGTTCTTCGACAACCTCGGTCCCCTGCCACACCACATCCACCACCGCGACCAGCACGCCAAGCTCGTCGGTCAGCGTGGTAAGCCCGAATGCTACTACTTCCCGCCGCAGCTCAACAACCACGGTGGACACTTCCCCTTCACCTTCTTCGGATTGGAACCTGGAACCACCAAAGAACAGGTCAAAGAGTGCCTTATCAACTTCACCAAAGGTGACAACAAGCTCACGAATCTCTCCAAGGCATATCGTCTCGAAGCCGGAACTGGCTGGGACGTCCCGCCGGGAGTCCTCCATGCGCCCGGCAGCCTCTGCACCTACGAGCCGCAGTTCGCCAGTGACGTCTATGCGATGTATCAAAGCCTCGTGGACGACCAGCTTATCTCCGAAGAACTCCTCTGGAAGGACTGCCCCAAGGAGAAGCGCGGTGACTTCGACTACCTCGTGGAGGTCATTGACTGGGAGCTGAACGTGGATCCCGACTTCGCAAAGCATCGCTTCATGCGACCCGTCTTCGCCGGCGATGAGGCAACGATGCGCGCAGCCGGCTACCTCGACCGCTGGGTCTGCTACAAATCCAGTTCCGTCTCTGCGAAGGAACTCACCATCCTCCCCGGCGCCAAAGTCACCATCCAGGACGCCGCGGCCTACGGCCTCATCATGATGCAGGGCTTTGGACGCCTCAACGGCCGTCCCCTCGAAACCCCGGCGCTCATCCGCTACGGACAGCTCACCAACGACGAATACTTCGTCTCCGAGGCAGCAGCGAAGAAAGGTGTCGTCATCGAGAACCTCTCCTCCACCGACCCGATTGTGATGCTCAAGCACTTCGGTCCTGCCAACCCCGACTGGACCGCGCAGTTCGCCGCAAAATAACAGGGTTCCCAGTGATATCCAAGCCGCGTCCCGCGCTCAATTCAATGGCGCGGGACGCGCACCTGCCAAGTCGTTAATCCTCGTAGGACCGACCTCAGATGGCAGGAAGAAAACTACCTCGCAGGGAAAAGAATTTCTGGCTTTGCAACGCCCGACCCGCAGGTGAAATCCCCAAGATAACTAAACCAGACAGGGATATCTTCACCTCACCTGAAAGTCGTAGAAGCAGTTGACTCCCTCGCAGGCGGTAATGCCGGCACGATAGGTTTTGGGAAGCGTGGGGAGCATGCAGCCGAAGGTCTGGCCGTCGCAGGAGACGGTCAATAGCGGGACTTTGGCGGTGAAAACAACCTTGACCTCCAGTCGATATTTCTCCTGAGGGGCAAAGGGATGCTTGAGCCACGCCGCCAGCCGCCAGTAGGGCTTGCCGTCCCGAAACTCGTGGTGCCAGACATTGATACCATCGGCATAAAGCACAATCTCCCAGTGCTCGCGATATTCCGCCATGTCGCCACAGGAGGGATTGGTCGTCAATTCCCCTGCCAGCACAATGCTCGGCGCATAGCGCTCCGCAAAGGACATCGTGGCCGAGACGACCGCATCGCCCTCCAATGGTTCTTTCCGCACCATGCTCACATATGCCTCATGGCAACTGACCAGCTGGTCGGCAGAAAGACCTACGGGAATGCGGTTTTCGATGTGGTCGGCGGTCTGTATCCATGCGCCCAATTCATCCCACCTCGGAGTCTTGACTTGCAACCACTCCTCGCGCTTCCAGCCATCTGGCGTGAAGACACCAGTGTACTCCGTTGCGGAAAGCGTCAATAAAATTAATGATAATAGATTTATTACAATTATTTTATTCATATTATAATCCACCCTGTTCATCCAACTCCAGTATGGCTGCCAGGACAACTTGCGCGGAAGCGCGGAGATTCTCCAGGTCCACGCGTTCCGGGATGTCTCCCCGCAGGTGGTACTGCGAGTCCGCATAAGGGAAAGAACCCTGGTTGACCACGGCACATCGGAACCCCGCATTGATATAACTCCCCTCGTCATCGGAGATGCCGCCGCTGGCGCCGACGAATGCCTCGATCGGGATTTGGTATTTGGCAACCAGCGAGACGACCAATTCGGCCAGGGGTTTTCCTTCCGGAGTGGAATAGACGCTCCACAGCGTCTTGCGCCCGGCGTCCTGGTCGGCGTCGCTCTTGCCACAGAAAGAATCGCTGTTAAGGACGGCGATGATGTCGTCGCCGCGGTTTTTGGCCTCCTGCGCCATCGCCATGGAATGCCAAGGAAAATGCTCCTCGTTGCAGAAGAGGAAGCGAATCGTGCGACGATGCGGAATGGCAGCCAATATGCGAATGAGTTCGAGATTCACCACGGTGCCGGTCGCATTGTCCTGTGCGCCCGCGCTGTTAATCCAACTCTGAGAGTCCTTGTGGGCGATCAGCTGGATGATTTCATCTGGATAGTCTGTGCCAGGGAGGGTGACCTCAATGCTACGAGCCTCGTAGCTGGGATCGGTCGTATAAGGAAACGAATACCACCGGTGGATGTTCTTCTTCTCGTTGCACCGATAGGGACGAACGCGGTTCGGAATCCCCCGCGGGGAGGTCCCGATGGCACAAAGGCGTTCCAGCAGAAAGTCGTCCGTCTCGTCCAGCGAGTTCTTGGTATGCCAAGGAGCCGTGTAGCTGACCGTTCGGAAACTGAAGGGGTCGCGGCAGAGATAGAAGAGGTCATGTCGGAGATTCTCCAGGCTGACCATTTGAAGCATGTCGGCAATCATCGTTATCGGCAATTCAAGTCAAACAAACTCTTCGCTGTCATCCTCTTTTGTAGAAAGAGCGAATTTTGCGTAAGAGACGGAGCGGATGCCAAAGGAGCGCTTGCGAAGGAGCCGCCAGGAAGAGCGAGGACTCCAGGGGAGGTCCAACACATCAGTGGCATGCTCCAAAGCCAAGATGGTTCGTTCATCCCAAAATTGCGCCAGACGCTCATCCAGCAGGAGTTCTCGTCCGCCGTATTCACCAACCGCAGGATGATACGGCGGGTCCGCCAAGACAAATGTAAATTTAGCTGGAGAGAGCACTTCGGGCAACCGTGCGACATCCGCAACCAGCACCGTCGCCTCGCCGGGCACACGCCCACGCGCCGTGATTGCCCGGCGCACCGCCACGAGATTCTCCCGGATGGTTTCTGAATGGCGGACATCACGCTCCACCATCACCACTCGGGACGCCCCGCGGGAAAGCGCCTCCAGCCCCAGCGCACCAGTGCCGGAGAAGAGATCCAGCACCTCCGCATTCGTAAAATCGCCCAAGGTCGAAAAAAGCGACTCCTTGACGCGGTCCTCGGTCGGACGGATTTCCTCGCCGCCCGACGGCACCATCAGCCGGATTCCCCGTGCATCGCCAGAAATAATGCGCATATTGTGGAAACTCCTTTTATATCTATCAGCTCTGGCTACTGTTTCAGATTCCTTGCACGTTGTCTGACGGTTTCGCGCACGCCAGTATAAGGCATTCGAAAATTGGCCGCCCGAGCGCCACAGAGCGGACAATGACGATTCGTCTGCTGACGTTCCAGCAAAAAGACATGCTCGCACTTCGGACAACGCAAAAGCCGTGACTTCGAGAGATCCCACTGGTGATTGCCATACCAGAGCATATCCCACACGAGCACGCCAAAGCCAAACCCCAACAGGAGAATGGTACAGCACACCAGGCTACCTATTAACAACATAACGAATTTATAACAAATGAGTTAAATTAAATTTACCAGCAGCTCCAGTCCACTTGAACGGGATAATTGCCAGGCACTGCAGTAGTCATGGCGGCCCCATGCTGACTCATCAGTCGTCGCAAGGCGCTGATGGCGGCTTGATCCAACACCGCGTCACCGCAACTACGCCGAAGCACCACACGGTTTACCGCAATTCGCGGCTCATCCTGTGTCATCCCCTGCAACGTCACCTGTGGAAGGGTGACTGCCGGCAAGACTTGAAGTTCGAGCAGCGTCCGTCCCCCGCTATTTTGGAAGACCTTGGCAAGTTTCGAGCGAGTTTCTGGACTTTTCCAATAGGCCAGTTCCTCGGATGTCAAGGCAGGTTCCTCGGCGGGGACAACCACCATTCCGTCTGCCAGCCGCCACACCGGGCGTTGTGCGCCGTCCCTCACCTGAAGGTGCGCTCCAACTTGCATCGTGGAAGGCACTTGCTGCCAAAACTGATGAATCTGCTCATTGACGATGCTCCGAGGGAATTGTGGTGCTATCCGCCTGAACAATTCGTCATATTGCGGCTGGCCAGCGGCCTTGGCAGATTGATACACGGGAAACGCGGCCGCAGCATAATGTGGCTCGAATTGGAGGAATTTCGAGAAGCCCGCATGGGTGTCAGGCAACAGGAACTGCCGGGGATCCTTAAAACGCAACCACTCATAGAGTGAAGACTTCGTATCCGAAGCCTCATCATATTCCGGCAACGAATAGATTTGCGACTCCGCAAATTCCAAGGAGACAGCGGATTGCGCATTGTTATTGCGATAGAAAAAGGGAAGCAATAACAATACGCACAAAATTGGCAGAACAACAATCACCACCGCCGTTTTCAGCATCCGCCGCAGAACCTCGCCACGCCCGACAACCATCTGCGGATCGGCTAAAAGCGGCTGCCATTGGGAAGCCTCAACGGCCATCGCCGGAACGCCGTCGCCATCTGAGGCGACAGGACTAGTCGGTGGTATTGTCGATTTTCGGCGTGACATTGACGGCGGGGCCCTCTGGCTGAGGCTGGGTGGCAAGATAGATGTCCAGACCAAGCTCACGGGCGCTCTGAGCCAGCTCCAGCCAGGTCTGCAAGGAGATGTTGCGGTCCGCACACACGACAATCAAATCCCGATGACGGCTTCCCATGACCTCCGCTTCCTCCTCCCCTGACGAATGACCGCCGACATGGCTGCTCAATTCCTGGCGGAAGCTATTCCAATTGCTTGACTGGGAGGCGTCTGCCTGAGTTACAGTGAAACGCTTGCCATTGAAAAAGAACTCCGAATCCCCTGTGACGGTGACGATAAGCTTCTTGGCATGCGTGTGGTTGGTCACCTGGTCCATCTGCGGCAAATTCACCGTCGTCCCCGGCATCGACACCTGGGTACTGCTGATGTAGAAAATCAGCAGCAAAACCAGAATCACCGACATCAGCCCCACTACGGCAGGGAAGTTGTTCGGCTCGTAGTTGATTTGGTTACGCCAGACAAACACGGAGGGAATAAAGGAAGAAGAATGTGCCGGCGATGTTTACGCATTGCCCGGCGGCGGGTTATGCGTCAGGAAGAAGGTGATTTCGGCGGCACCCTTGCTCATTTCGTGGAGCTGACGATCCAGCATGCAGGAGAGGACGCCATGGAAGAGTTGGCAGACCAGCGACACCAGCAGCCCGAAGGCGGTGCATACCAGGTAAGACGATACACTCAGGCTGAGTTCCTTCGCGCCGGCGAACTCATTGCCGGAGATGGTCAGGAAGGCATTCACGAGTCCAAACACCGTCCCCAACAACCCCAGCACCGATGAGCAATTTGCCAGCATTGCCAGCAAACGCAGTCCGAACTGAAGTCGCTGTTGCAGGATTTGCGCCATCTCCTCGATGGCATAGCGGATGCCCGCCTCGCCATCCTGCCAGTGCTCAATGGCAGTACGGAAAATCTCCCCAACTGGACCGGAGCGCGCATCGCAGTTGGTAATCGCCTCCTTCACCATATGGTTGCGAAGTTGATTGGTCAAGCCCCGCAACAGCTCCAGGGTATCCACCTGGGCCCGACGATAATAGAGCACACGCTCGATAAAGATGAACAGCCCTGCCAGCAGAAAAAGCCCCAGCACAATCAGCAACGGCGCACTGCCTGGCGTGAATAGCAGTTTAGACAGGTCCTCAAAATTGGACATCTCGGACTCCAGTGGACAATGACGTCACTTGACTTTCGGTGCCTCGATCTCTTCGGCCCGCGGGATGAACCGATCCACGGGAACCTCCTCAAAGCGAGACAGGTTGTCCGCCAGTTTGGTGGTCATCTCGTTGGCGCGCAACATCCGCTCCACGGTGCCAAGCATCACTCGGCGCATCTCGTTGAAAGGCGGCATGCCACGGCGCAGCGCGGTATCGCCGATGAATTTCAAGTAATGGTCGTAGAGCTGTTTGGCGGTAAGCGTGAGCGCCTCATAGGACTTGTATTCGTCGGACTCCTCATCCGTGGCGTAAGCCAGGTAATTGTAGGCCTGCAGGAGATAGCTCTGGATGCCCGCCTGTGCCTGCTGCTGGCTTGCCTCTCGCATGTCCTCGGCCAGTTCCTTGGTCACAAACTCCTCCAACTCCGCTTCCGGTGGGAAACGGATGGGATTGAATTCCTTGGCCCACTTGAACCAACGCGCGGCTTTCTTCTTATAACCGAAAATATAGAGGCGCACAACCGCGTCCACCAAAAAATTGGTATACGGACCGATGTTCTTATTGTCGGGATAATCCCGCAGTACTTGCCGATAATAGGCGTCCGCCGCATCGGCGACCGAGAAGTTCGGGGTCATCTGGAGGGTGCGGATATCGCCTTTCAGATAGAGCAATTTGCCAGTCTGGAAGGCCGCGTTGAGGGACTGGAAGATCATGCGGTCGCAGGAAAGCCGCTTGAAGATCTGCGACTCCTCGAAGTACTCGCGACGGCCACGCTCCGCCCAGTAGATGGCATGGGCCTCCGGCAACCGCCAGTCCAAGTCGCCATACTTGTCATTGCACTCCATCATGATGACTGGATCCAGGCGGTATTTGTAGAGCATCCAGCGGTGGCGCATGCACAGTTCGACCGTCTCGGTAATGCCCAGCTCGTCAAATGCCTCGCGCAGATTCACGCCATTGTAGTCTTCGGGAATCACAGCCTTCTCGCGGAAAAGCACCTCGAAGCGATTGAAGTCCAGGTTGTTGGCAGCAAGAATCTGGCGGAAGTCGTCAGCCTTGTCGTCCAGCGTGGCGTAGAGCTTGGTTTCATTGAGCGGGGCCTTGTCGAGTTTCTCCCACTCGGCGTTGTAGTCGGAGAAGAGACGAATCATCTCCTGGGCGAACTGGGTGCGGTAGTAACGGTTGGCGTCATCCATGTCCTTGCCCATCTTGTGCTCGTAGATCCAGCCGAGCTGACGATAGAGTTCCGGGTCGCCCGGATTGTACTCCATCGCCTCATCGCGAATCAGCTCGATGCCGCGTTTGACCCAGCGCCAGCGGTCCTCGAAATTCGTGAAGGTCACCGAGATATTGTAGGCCATGTTCCAGCCAAGGAAGGCATGGGCACCGGTGTAGCGGGGCTGCAATTTCACAATCCAGTCCGCCAGCTGAACCATCTCGTAGTACTTCCCCTCGTCCTGCTTCTTGTTCACGCGAAGCCACAGGAAGTCTGCCAGCAGTCCGCGGAAGCCGCCCAACGCCACGCTGGAGAAGGCCACCATCGGCGGAGCATTCTCCAGCGGCTTGGTGTCCGTAAGGTGATATTCCGCGCGGACGGCGTTCATGCGCCCTTGCAACAACGAAAGTGCGCACAGCAGGACAACCATGACGCCGAGGATAATAAGAATACGTGAGAAATTGCTTTTCATTGTGGTTCCCGGATTAAAGAAATGGGGGAATGGATTCCTTCATGAACAAGGGCGCTATGCCTTGCGGACGACCAGCCCAAGTTCACGGCGGTTGAGGATGAAGATACCCACGCCGGCCAGGATGCCGGTGCGCAGGATCAAAACGCGAATGAATGTCCAGATGATGTCGCCCGTCTCCACCAGCCGGCCGTTGGCAAGGTCGCTGGTGCAGTCCAGCTCATCCAAAGTGACCACGCACCACTGCACCCCCTGCGCGACGTAGTGCAACACACGCTCCGCAAGGTTTTTATACATATAGGAGCCATCAGGATTCTTCAGCGGTGCTTCCACGGCAGCGGTGGCGGAAAGCCCAATGACCAAGTAGGAGATGGCCACGAAGACCGCAACCGGCGTTGAGAAGATGGCTCCGACAGTGCAGCCCAGCCCGGCCATGAAGGCCAGCTGAATAATCGCCATCAACATCGTACGCACAAAATTGCTGAAAAATCCCGTGACTTTCGAGAGCAGGACCGGTCCATCCGCCACCTGGAAGATGGCAGTGTAGTTTTCCTTCAGCTTGTTGTAAGCGAGCTTGCTCTCGTCATCCGATGGCACGCTTGCGGCATCGGGCAGGTAGAGATCCCCGAAGTTATGGAAGTGCAGCACGACGCGGTTGCGGGCATCGTCATTGACCACCATGCTGGACAGGATGGGGATATCCAAGGTGGTGAACTCCGTTTCCCCCCGTTCCATGGTAGTGAGTTCCTGCCAAGTTCCACCTGGCATCATGAATGGTTGCGGAACAACCATTTGCTTGCCATCAACAACCTCCAGCCGCCCTTGCATGGTGGAATACCATACCACTGCATTCTCCGCAGATGCCGATGTCAGGGCCTGGCCATTTTCGTCCTTGAAGACCTGGAATCCCCAGTCCACGGGAATCTGCTTCTGGTCGGTGTCGGTGATGTCTCCGGTATAAAGCCGGAAGCGCAGATAGAGCACCGGATCATTTTTGCCCAAACGCACGTTCTCATATGCCCAGGAGTGGTTTTTACCCGGTTCAATGGAGACATTTTTCATAATCTCCTGAACGAGTTCAGCCTGAATCATTTTCTTGACTACCTTCGGATTGTCCTCTGGATTGACCGTGCCATTCTTGACTCGCTTCTCATATTCGCGCTGAATATCGTCATAGAGGGCGACCGGAGTGGGGCGGAAGGAACGCCGCCCGACCAGCGTTTCCTGGCGCAGCTTCTCCATATCCTGCTCGGTGAAGAGTCCGGAGCGCTGGGCGGCGCCCAGACGATAGAGGGTCAAAGCATAGATGATGAACATCGAGATGACCAGCAGGACTGCGTGCATCAGGAAGACACCCACCGTCTTGCCAGCCCAGACCACCCAGCGCCGGCAGGGCTTGGTGGTGACCAGGTGGATCTGGTAGCCTTCAATTTCCGTGGCCAGCTGGGAACACCCCAGCCACAGCGTCGAGGCCGAAATCAGCGCTATGACCAAATTCAGCGAGTAGGTCAGCGAAACCTGCACCAATCCAGATGCGGTATTGTCCCCCTTGATGGTCAGCGGCAAGCCGATGACGCAAAGCAGAATCAAGACAAAGAGGACGTGGAAGACCTTGGAGCGCATCGCGGACCTGATGGTCTGCTTGAAGATAGCCAGGAAGGATTTCACGGTGATTGGATGAGTAAAATGGTGAATGATGATGAAATCGACATTTCTCCGCAATCAGCGGGCACGAACCGCTATCGCCGCAGCTGCATCCCTTCTGCCAGGGAGCCCGCGACCGCGCCAAGGCCGGTCGAACGGAGAATTTCCAATGAAAAGTCCAATGCGGCGCCAGGTCCACAGGCAGTCAGAATGTTTCCGCATTTCTGAATGAATTTGCCCGTATAGCAGCCATTCCGGATATGGCGTTCAAACCCCGGATAGCAAGTGTATTCCACCCCCGCAAGCAACCCCGCCGCATCCAGTACGATAGGCGCGGCGCAGATAGCGCAGACGGTCCCGCCAGCGCCATGGACCTTCCGCACGAAATCCAACACAGTTGCCGAGGCAGCAAGATTGGTTGCGCCCGGCATCCCGCCCGGAAGATATACCAGCTGGCACTCTGCCGCAGAAAGTTCCTCGGCGCGGTTGTCGCACTGCATTCGCACACCATGTGCGCTGGAGACCAGCAACGACGCCTCCGCCGTGGGCTGCACTGCCGCCAGCGAAACCGTCAACCCCGCGCGTCGAAAGACATCCGCCGGCGCAAGAGCCTCGAGTTCCTCAAAGCCAGGAGCCAGGAAAATTACTGCTTGTCGTGTCATTAAGGAAAAAAAAGCCGGGTTATATTTAGCCCGTTGACCAAATTAGAGCGACTTGGAGATTGCCTGGTTCCCAAACGGAATCAAAGTTCGCAATCGCGGTGATTTCGAAATGGTCGCCCGAGGGAACCAGCCAAAACCACAGCCTCCCATACGTACAACGTCACTGTGGCAGACTCGTCAAAGAGTCATCACGGATTGCCGGAAAACCGTCTGGGATGGAAGTTTGGAAATTGCTTCAAGTGGTAAATATATCACTCTTTTTTAAAATGGGTGGTATGTTCAAGCAAATAAACGATGATGAAAAAAACTTTGGACGCATCCAAATACCTCAGCACCCGTGGCGGGATTGAGTCAGTGGATTTCTGCGATGCCGTAATGATGGGGCTTGCAACCGATGGCGGGCTCCTGGTCCCCGCCGCAATTCCCCAAGTGGACAGCACGACGCTGGATTCCTGGCGGAACCTCGGCTATCTCGATCTGGCCTTCGAAGTCATGCGTCCTTTCGTTGGCGACGCCCTGCCCCCAGCAACTCTCCGGCAGCTGCTCCGGGACAGCTATGCGACATTCGACACCCCGGACATTGTTCCAATCAAACCATTGGACGGCAAAGACCTGTATCTCGCCGAACTCTACCATGGCCCGACTCTGGCCTTCAAAGATGTCGCGCTACAATTCCTTGGCAACCTCTTTGCAGAGATTCTTCGCCAGCGTGGCGGCCGACTGAACATCTTGGGCGCCACCTCCGGCGACACCGGCTCCGCCGCCATTCACGGGGTACGCGGGAAAGCGGGCATCGAGATTTTCATCCTTTATCCCGAAGGGCGCGTAAGCCCATTGCAGGAACGCCAGATGGCTACGGTGCCGGACGCCAATGTCCACTGCATCGCCATCAAGGGCACCTTCGACGACGGCCAGCGGGTCATGAAGCAAATTTTCAACGACCTGCCTTTCAAGCAGAAAAATCATCTTGGCGCAGTGAACTCCGTGAACTGGGCGCGAATTCTGGCGCAGGTGGTCTACTATTTCTGGGGAGCCTTCCGTGTCCAGGAGAAGAGTGGCTCGGAGGAAGCCATCCAGGTCGCCGTGCCCACGGGAAATTTCGGGGATATCTTCGCCGGATATGTCGCCCAACGCATGGGCGCCCCTATCGCTCGGCTTCTGCTGGCCACCAACGAGAATGACATCCTTTCGCGCTTCTTCAACACTGGAGTCTACGCCAAAGGCGCCGTCCAGCCCACGCTCTCCCCCTCGATGGACATCCAGGTCGCCAGCAATTTCGAGCGCTATCTCTATTATCGTCTGGGCGAAAATGCATTGCAAACCAAGACGCTGATGCAGGAATTCGAGCAGACCGGTTCCATCACCCTGCAAGGAACCGACCCGACCTTCGCGGCAGGCCGCGGAGACACTTCCGCCACCCTGGGCACCATCAAGAAGTATTTTGAAAACCATGGGACGCTCCTTGACCCCCACGGTGCGGTCGGCGTCGCCGTCGCAGAGGCGAACCCGCTTCCTGGCTGCAAAACCCTCTGCCTGGAGACCGCACACCCCGGAAAATTCCCTGCCGCAGTTGGACAGGCGCTTGGCGACGGCACGCTTGCCCGCCACGACTCCCTCGAAAAACTCAAGTGCCTCCCCCTGCGGAAGACGCTCCTGGAACCCACTGTGCCGGTCATTGAGTCATTCATCCTCCAAACCCTTGCCGACCGCCCATAGACTCGCCCCTCTTCCCAGCCCCCTCTTCCCATCTGGGTTATAGTATTTTCCCCAGATGGGTTATAGAATTTATAGAAAATCATAGAAATAATCGCTAAGTCACAAATTATCAAATTAGATAACGGGATAGTTATTTTTCAGGGCAAATGCCACAACTTTTGCTAATCGTACTTTAAATCCAGCAAAAAGACATTATATTGAGTTAATTCGCTTTTTTTTCTTCATTCATTTCCCCATAAATCTGTTAAGGTATTTCACCATTCCCTTTAAGTCTTTTCAAAAACGAGCAACCAAAACAGTCAACGGTGCCCCACTATGACGAAAAAAACATCCAACATCGATCTTGAACGACTCAGCGACGCCGTCCGCAATCAACTCGACCCCACCCCCAAACCGCGCGGTCGCAAACCGGGCAGCAAAAATCGCCCCAAAGGTCAACGCTATCATGGCTTTAAACTTGGCCAGCCTCGCGGTCACCGTGTGGTATTCACCTACTGCGGAGTGCCCGGCCAGACCGTCTATGTCGCCGGAGATTTCAACAACTGGAATCCACTATCCAAACAACTCATTGACAAACAAGGAAATGGGACATACTCTATACGTTGCCTCATCCTGCCCGGGCGCCACGAGTACAAGTTCGTCATCAATGGCGAATGGATTCTTGACCCCGCCAACCAGGAACATGCCTGCAACGAACGAGGCGACTGGAACAATGTCTTGATTGTTGAATAAGTGACATTCTTTGTCTATGTCTGTCTCTGAAAGTCCAAAATTGACACCTGTCAAGAGCGACGAGGAACTGCTCGACACCGGCAGTTCTGTCCAAATTTTACGGTCCGAGGGCGAGTCTCGCTCCAACCAGCCGAAGATTCTGGTGGTTACTCCGGAGATCACATACCTTCCCCAGAGTATTGTCAATAATGTTTACGGCACCAACCAGTATGATGATGTCTCCAACCAGCATCACGTCTCATACGCATCGAAGGCTGGCGGGCTGGCGGATGTCTCGGCATCATTGGTAGCCGCGCTCTATGACATGGGCGCGGATGTCCATGTGGCCTTGCCCTTCTATCGTCGGCTCTATCATATTGATCCGGACAAGCTGGACCACTTCGAGCGGCGCCGTGTTCAACTGACCACTCGGATGCCCGAGGAACGAGTTCATTTCGCGAAGGACTACATTTTCAACTACCGCGAACGTGTCTATTCTGGGGATCCGAACCGCTCCGTTCATATCTCGCTGGCTTTCCAGCGTGAAATCATCAACCACACCATTCCTGAAATCCAGCCGGATCTCATCCACTGCAATGACTGGATGACCGGTCTGGTTCCCGCCTTCGCGCGGCGGATGCACATCCCAAGCCTCTTCACGGTTCACAACATCCACACCCAGAAGACCACGATGGAACAGATCGAGAACGCCGGCATCGACGCGGCGTTCTTCTGGCGCAACCTCTACTTCGAGCGCACGCCATGGTCCTACGAGGAGAGCCGCTCGTCCAACCGCGTGGACTTCCTGACCAGCGGCATTTTCGCCAGCCACTTCATCAACACCGTTTCGCCGACCTTCCTGCGCGAAATCGTGGAAGGCAACCACCCCTTCGTTCCCGAATACATCCGCAGCGAAATCGCCAATAAATACTACGCCGGCGTGGCCTTCGGCATCCTCAATGCGCCTGACCCGGAGGACAATCCCGAAACTGCACCCGCGCTGGAATTTCATTACTCTATTCAGGACGCACCCGAGGCGCGGCGCCGCAACAAGGTCGCTTTCCAGCAAAAAGTCGGTCTCCAGGTCAACCCCGATGCACCGCTTTTCTTCTGGCCATCGCGACTCGACCCCGTTCAGAAGGGACCGCAGCTGCTCTCGGACATCCTATACAACACCATCCATCGCTACTGGGACCAGCAAATACAATTCGCTTTCGTGGCCGATGGCCCCTACCAGCATGTCTTCCGCTCCATCGCCGACCAGCACCACTTCCATAATCTCATCGCCGTGCTGGATTTCGACAAACGACTCTCGCAGCAGGGCTATGCGGCTTCCGATTTCGTGCTGATGCCCTCGCTCTACGAACCCTGCGGACTCCCTCAGATGATTGCACCCATCTACGGCAGCCTCCCCATCGTCCACGACACCGGTGGACTCCACGATACTGTGGAGCACCTGGATCTCCAGAATCATACTGGTAACGGCTTTGTGTTCAAGTTCTTCGATGACGCAGGACTGCAGTGGGGCATTGACGAGGCGATGCGCTTCTACAACCTCCCGGCGGAAATCCGCAACGCCGAAATCGCCCGCATCATGAAGCAATCCAAACAACGCTTCAACCATCGCCAGACCGCCCAGGCGTACATCGACCTCTACGAGAAAATGCTCAATCGCAAACTCGTGGACTGGGATGAGGATGGCAAGGAACACTAGAGGCTATAGATGTTCTTTAGGGTTCCAGGAACTCTGCCTTCATGGCGCATTTGAACGACCAACCCCTGCCCAAGCTCTTCCAGGGAGACCCATATCTGGCGCCTTACTTGGAGAACTATCTCCAGCGGGAGACCTTTGTCGCCGACCGCCGGCAGGAATTATTGGGCAACCACGCCAATCTACGCGAAGTCGCAGACTGGCATCTCTATTACGGTCTTCATCGCACGCAACGGGGCACTTGGCGTTTCCGTGAATGGCTCCCCTACGCCACCGCCGCCACACTGCTCGGCGAGTTCAACCACTGGACCACATCGCCATGGTTTGAACTCCATCCGTTAGGAAATGGCGACTGGGAAGTCGAAGTCCCGGAGCAGATGCTCGCCCATGGTCAGGCCTACCAGCTCTTCGTGGAATGGCCCGGCGGCAGCGGCTGGCGCCTGCCCAGCGCTGCCAACAGCATCGTCCGCGAACGCCGCCCCGACGGCTCATGTCTTTTCAATGCACGAGTCTGGGACCCCGTGACGCCATATCATTGGCAACACGATGATTTCACGCCGCCGTCGCTGCCGCTGATCTATGAGAGCCATATCGGCATTGCCCAGCAGGAGCCGCGCGTGGGAACCTACCGAGAGTTCCGGGAGAAAATCCTCCCGCGCATTGCCGACGACGGCTATACTTGCGTGCAGTTCATGGCCATCGCACAGCACCCCTATTACGCCTCCTTCGGCTACCATGTCGCCAACTATTTTGCGCCCTGCGATTTATTTGGCACTCCGGACGATTTCAAGGCGCTGGTGGATGCCGCCCACGGCCGCGGCCTGCGCGTAATCATGGATCTGGTGCACTCCCATAGCGTCCGCAACGAGTTGGAAGGCCTAGCCAGACTCTCCGGACGTCTCGGACAGTTTTTCCATGACGACATACGTGGCAGCCACCCCGCCTGGGACTCCTACTGCTTTGACTACAGCAAGACTCAGGTCCTCCGGTTCCTCCTCTCTAATTGCCGATACTGGATCGAGGAGTTCCATGTCGATGGCTTCCGTTTCGATGGCGTCACCAGCATGCTCTACTTCGACCACGGGCTCAATCACGCTTTCACCAGCTACGACCATTACTTCTCGCCCAATGTGGACTGGGACTCCGTAGCCTACCTCACCCTCGCCAATGAACTATGCCACCAGTGCGCATACACGCCAGAGCACACCGCCTGGACCATCGCCGAAGACGTCTCCGGAATGCCAGGGCTCGGCATGCCCGTCGCGGACGGCGGGATGGGCTTCGACTACCGTCTCGCCATGGGCGTGACCGACTTCTGGTTCAAACTGCTCGACCAGCCCGATGAGGCGTGGGATCTGGGGACCCTCTGGCATGAACTGACAAACCGGCGGCAGGAGGAAAAAACCATCTCCTACGTGGAATGCCACGACCAGGCCATCGTCGGCGGGCAGACTTTCCTTTTCCGCGCTGTCGGCAATGCGATGTATGACGCGATGGATCTGGCCAGCCAGAACCTCGCGGTGGAGCGCGGCGTCGCCCTCCACAAACTCGCACGACTCGCCACCATTGCCACCGCCGGTGGCGGATATCTCAACTTCATCGGCAACGAGTTCGGGCACCCGGAATGGCTGGACCTCCCACGTGCCGGCAACCAATGGTCATACGACCACGCACGTCGGCGTTGGGATCTCTGCGATGATCCGACACTGCGCTTCCAGGCCCTCAATCGCTTCGACCACGAAATGCTCGCCCTCGTCCGCGAAAACCCGCACTTCTTCGAGGAACCCGTCCGACTCGTGAAACTCCACCAGGACAACCATGTGCTCGCATTCTCCCGCGGCGATCTCCTCTTTGTTTTTAACTTCCATCCCACCGTCTCCTTCGAGAATTATCCCATTCCCGCTCAGGCCACCGAATATCTCCTGCGGCTGGATACCGACGCCACACTTTTCAACGGCTTCGGTCGCGTTCAGCCCGACCAGCATTTCTACGCCCTGACCGACACCCCCGACGGGCCTGCTCACATCTCCCTCTACCTCCCCACCCGCGCCGCCCTGGTATTAAAATTTATAACTGATTAAATACAAATAAGTTATGAAACATTTTAACCCCCAGTTCCCAGTCTCGCCAACGAATACTTCATTCTGGTTCCGCTGGCGCAACCTCGCGAGGCACTACACCTGTTGGAGGCACGCAAGTTCTTCATCCTCCGCCTCATGGAAGCATAACCAGCAAGAAGCCATGCCCACGCTGCCATCAAAGCGACAAATTATTGGACTAATAGCAGTTCTGGCATTTATCTGCGCTGTAACCTGGTTCCTGGACCACCGCCAGCCTGCCCCCGAGCCGTTTTTCACCCGAACACCACCCAATGATCCGATACCGCCCCGGCAGGAGTTCCTCACGGAACATCTGGCAACGCGCAAGGAACTGGTGGAACTACTGGAAACTGGTCTCGACGAGCAGGAGGCCGTTGCGCGCTTTGGTCACAACGAGCCGCTGGTGTTGCCGGACGGCGACCGCCTCTATATCTATAGTTACCCACCTGAGGTCATCAAGCAATTGTCTGGCCAGTCTCCGCAGAACTACAGCATCGGCGTTGTGCTTGTATTCAGTCAAGGCCGGCTGGTTTCGGCATATGAGGGACGCCAAATCACCCGAAACCGCTTTCTCGCTGGAGAGTCGTTGCTCCGCCAGCTCCGCCGCGGCGACTCGCCGGAGACAGTGGTCGCCGTGCTTGGCGAACCATTCGCGATGCGGCGCGAGGATGACCAGACCGTCTTTATCTACAGCTACCGCCCGGACATCAGCGATGACTTTCCGCAAGAATACGATAATGCCGAACTCGACATCGCCTTCCAGGACGGATGTCTCGTGCGTTCCCAATACAGCTTCCGCTCGAAAGATGCTGACGCGGACACCGACGACAGCGGAAATCCCTCCATCTTCGCAACAGGCACGTTGCAGACCTGCCTGCTTCACCATGAAGATTCAGACGGCACCCCGCACTGGGAAGAGTCCTCGCCAACATTGCTGTTCAAATAGTAGATTAACCCCTAACCTTTAACCGTTAACATCATGGAGCGACGTGGCATCATCGGAGCCGGCAATTGGATTGTCGACCAAATCAAGCAAATGGACCGCTGGCCCGGAGAGGGTAACCTCGCCGATATCATCCACGAGGAGCCGGCGGCGGGCGGCGGCGGTCCCAACAATGTCTTGCATGACCTAGCCAAGATGGCTCCGGAAATCCCGCTCTACGCCGTCGGACGCATCGGGGACGACCCGGCGGGGGAGTTCTTGCTCGGCGAAGCGCGGAAGGACCACATCGACTGCACGAAACTCACCGTTAGCCAGACCGCTCCCACCAGCTACACACTGGTGATGGCCGCCGACGGCAAGCGCACCTTCTTCCACTGCCGAGGCGCCAACAATGAACTCGCGCCCAGTGACTTTGAGGACATTCTCTTCCCCGCCAAAATCTTCTACTTGGGTTATCTGCTACTGCTCGGCGGGCTGGACGCCACCGACGCCGAATTCGGCACCCGCGGCGGTCGCGTGCTACGCCAGATGCGCGATCGCGGCTACACCACGGTGCTGGACTTGGTCTCGCAGGCCCCCGAGGTCTTCCACCAGGCGGTCGTCGCCGCCATGCCCGGAACCGATGTGCTGGTAATCAATGAAATAGAAGCCGGAAACGCCTTCGGAGTCAATCTGCGCAAGACCGACGACTCCATTGACGCAGCACTCCTCTCCCAAGTAGGCGCGAAATTCTTCGAGTTGGGACTCCATCAGGAACTGGTCATCCATTTCCCTGAAGGCGCCTACGCACGACTCGCGGACGGCACGGAGTGCCGCATCAACTCCTATCGCCCCCCGAAGGTCGTCGGCTCCGTCGGCGCAGGCGACGCCTTCTGCGCGGGAATCCTCTACGCGCTCCATGAGGGCGTTCCCCTGGAGGACTCGCTCCATCTTGCCGCCGCCAATGCGATCTTCAATCTGATGGACGCCTCCGCCACTGGCGGCGCGGTCCCCATCGAGCGGGTCCGTGAATTCATGGCAACCCACGACCCTGCTTGACCATTCTGTCCCGGACTCTAACCTCTAACCTCTAACCTTTTCATGTCAAAGACATTCATTGGCATTGGCGCCGGCCCCATCCAGACCGGCATCTATGTGGCTGGCGCGGCAGACGGCGGCTTTGACCGCATTGTTCTGGCGGAAGTAGAACCCACACTGGTCGCCTCGTTGAAGAAACACCGCTCCATCACGGTGAACACCGCCGAAGCGGACCGCATCACCACACGCACCTACGAGAACATCGAGGTCTATAACCCCAACGACCCCGCCGACCTCCCGCAGCTCATTGACATCGCGAAGGACGCATTGGTCTTCAACACCGCCCTCCCCGCCACCAAGTTCTACAAATTCTGCGCACCGTGGATGAAAGAGGCCTTCGCGAAGAATCCTGATGGGCGGCGCTACATCTACACCTCCGAGAATTCCACGACAGCCGCCGCTGACCTCAAGACAGCCATGAGCGTGGAATATCCCGAAACCTACTACCTGGACACGGTGATCGGCAAGATGAGCAAGGTCTTCGCCGCCGGTGAAAACGACCTGCCCACGCTTACGCCAGACTTCGCGAAGGGACACCTCGTGGAGGCGTTCAACACCATCTATACCTCCAGCGCGCCTGGCATCGAGGAGGTCGGCGTGAAAAATCTCTACGCCAAGCCCGACCTGGTGCCCTTCGAAGAGGCGAAGCTCTATGGGCACAACGCCAACCACCTGCTGCTGGCGCTGATGGCCGCCGAACGTGGCTGCAACTACATGAGCGAGGCCGCCAACTTCCCCGACATCGTCGAATACACCCTCCAGGCTCTCATCCAGGAGTCTGGTGCAGCACTCTGCAAAAAATACGCTGGAGTGGATGAGTACTTCGAGCCTGCCAACTGAGAGACATGGGCACGCGAGCTAGTCCGCCGGATGATCTCGCCGCTGCTCTCAGACGCCATTGCCCGCGTGGCGCGCGACCTCACCCGCAAGCTCGGCTGGGAGGACCGTCTCATCGGCGCCATCCGACTCTGTCATTCCCAAGGCGTGAACTGCCCGAAACTACTCCACGGAGCGAAAATCGCCTTGCGCTTCAACGCAATCGACGCAATGCTCGAAGGAGACTGGAAGGACCGCGACGGTGCCGACGCCCTCGCCGACGCCCTCCGACAACAAATCTAATTTGGAGAAGTACTTGATTTGATCCTGGCTACGTGATTTTAAAACAGATACAGGGCCATCACCACAGATTACGGGGCATGGCAGGCTGATATATTCTCTGGGCGAGAGGGATTACCCATCTCGCCCTTTTTATTTCCATTTCTCCGAGGCCCTCTAAAGTTATCCAACGACTGATTTTCTGAGGTCAGGAGGGTGTTCCGAGGTGCGCTGTTACATGAGTAAAGCCAGCGCCCCTCTTTGAGCAGAAAAGCCATTGGAAAAATACGGTTTTGAAAAAAGCATATTTTTACTAAACCATGACATATTTTGGCGGGGTCCCTGAATAAAATATATGCGACGACCATTTTCCCCACACACAACACCCCTAATGCGACTCCTATGAAAAAAGTACCTACCGATTTAAATGAAATCCTGCAAAACGACGATCCGGTTCGTCAACTCTTCGCACGCCTTGTCGCCAATCCCCATGAGGAAATCACACCCGACGAATGGAGCCAACTCGTCGATTGCAAGGACGGCGACGAATGGCGCAAGCTCATCGCCGCCCGCCCCGAATCCGCCGAGCATTGCCCCTGGGTCGATTTTGACGTCTGCGAGTGGTGGCCCATCTTCAAATACCTTCCGCAGTATTTCGAGAAATGCCCTTGCGCCAGCGAGGTTCCTGCACGTGCCTGGGCATATCTTCTCTGCCAGCGCCCCGAGCTAGCACAGAAATTCAACGGCTGGAACGAACTAACCGTCAAAGAATGGTCCAGCCTGATTAGACTTCAGCCAGCCCTTGCCGAATACTGTCCCTGCCTCCCGCAGGCGAAGGCACTCACCCCGCAAGATTTCGACGACGACTTCTTAACCTTCCCCACCGGTGACGACACCATTGATTTCCTTGCCGACACCGACTACCTCAGCTACTACTGCTCCTATGGTGATGTCCTCATGGAACAACTCCAAAAGGAACTGGAAAAGGAAGCCCTGGGCACTGACAACGCGGAATGATTGCAGAATTGCTCAAACAGATTTTCGGCCACTTCCCGTTGCCATCCAGCAGCACGACAACGGCACCACGGCAATGCACCAGAGGCACAGCCACCTCAAACCGCCCAGGCACACACCGGAGAACCCCATCTCAGCCTGCCACCGGCGCGGACTGGCAGAAGCTCTCTCAACCGAAAACATCACGGAATGTCTTCACCGTCTATGACCCCAGACAAACCCCGTTGCAACTCACTCCCGCAGACGAAATCGCGCGCGGCGGCGAGGGCATAATCTACCGCATTCCCCAGTCGAGTTCGTACCTTCTGAAAGTCTGCAAGCCGGAGACAATCGCTGACCGCCAAAAACTCGCGCTCTTCCACCAGCGACTCGCTGCCATGTCCGCCATCGAAGAATGTCGAGAGGCAAAAAATCTGGCATGGCCACTGATGCCGGTAAGAGACAGCCAGGGACGAACCATAGGTTTCGCAATGCAGAAATGTGCAGGACGTACATTTCGGGCCCTCTTCGCCCCTGTGCAGGTCCAACGTTTTTTCCCTGGCTGGAACCGTATCCAGGTCACGCAGGTCGCCCTCAACTTTCTGGATGCCATTCGGATGCTTGCCCGACACCAAGTTCTTGTCAACGACTTCAACCCTAGTAATTTCCTCGTGGACAAGACCGGCACGGTGCGGTTTATCGACTGCGACAGTTTCCAGATTCCCATGCCTGGCAGACTGCCGTTGATGACCCGCACCTTCACCCCTGAGTTCTGCGCCCCAGAACTACTTCTCCATCCCGAAAACTTCAACCGCCCCCGCACCCCCGAGCAGGTACGATTCAGTCTCGCTGTGGTCATCTATATGATTCTGATGAGCGGGCTGCACCCCTTTGCACGATGCGGAGGCGGAGACCCCACTGAAAACCTTAAGAGCGGCAAATGTCCGCTTGTCAAGGAAAGTGGAGTCAGGATGCCCGTCAGCTGGTACAAGTCTGTCAGCTGGCTTACGCCTTCCCTCAAAGACTGCTTCATCCGGATGTTCGTGGACGGCTTCGCACATCCGGGAAAACGCCCCCTCCTGAGTGAACTCCGTACAGAACTCGTGCACTTCCTCCAGGTAATGAAAACGAGCCGAACCGAAAACCAACGGGCAATTCTGCCCACTACTGCAAGAAAAGGGAAATAACCATGAACAACTACGCAGAAGAAAACACCCTAGATGTCACCAACCCCGCTCCCCGTTGCCCAGTCGTCCTGCTTCTTGACACCTCAGGGTCAATGAGTGGCAAACCCATCCAGGAACTCCGCGAGGGACTCCACCAGTTCCTTACGGAAACCAGCGACGACGAGACTGCCTCGATGAGCGTTGAACTCGAAATCATCACCTTCGGCGGAAGCGTGGACATTGCCACTCCATTCGCACCGGTCAGCAATGTCAGCGACGCCCCACCCACTCTGAACGCCACTGGTTCCACCCCGATGGGCGAGGCACTCAAATTTGCCGACCAGGAACTCAAGGCACGTCGGCGTCTCTACAAGAACAAAGGCATCTCTTCCTACAAGCCGTGGGTCATCCTCATGACTGACGGCGTACCCACCGACGACTGGGAAGGCCCTGCCCAATCAATGCGTGCCCTGGGCGAACAGCGCAAGCTCCAGTATATCGGCATTGGCATCGGCGAAGAGGCAGACTTTGAAACTCTTCGCCAAGCTCTTCCGGAACACCCTGGTCCAGTGAAGCTCAAGGGACTCTGCTTCAAGGAATTCTTCAGCTGGCTCACCGACTCCCTAAAGAGCGTTTCTGCCTCCTCTGTCGCCGAGCAGGACAATATCCGCCTCGGCAATGTGGACTCCTGGGCGGACCTCTCCGGAACGAACTAAATCCCTGACATTTCAGAGAATCCGGATCTTCCAGGTTGCCCGGAACTTCCGGATTCTCCGATTTCCAGATTTACATTTTGCATTTGATATGTTCGCCCACGCAGTCTCCATCCCCGGCAATGGACACATCCGCCGGGAACTCCCCTGTCAGGATGCCAGCGGAGTGTGGCTTTCACCCCGGCCATGCCTCATCGTTTGTGACGGGCGTGGCAGCGCAAGTCTCTCGCATTTGGGTGCACGCGCCGCTGTCCGCGCATTTCGTTCCCAGTGCGCGGTCATGGAGGCGCGTCTTGCCTGCATCCTCGACCGACCACACTGTGGTTCAAAGGATTGGCATCGTTTCTGTCAAATGATGATTCGCACCGTCTGTCAACAGAAGACCGAACTCGCTGAGGAACATCAATGTTCCGAACGCGAATTCGATTTCACCATCGCCTTCGCCATCCTCGGGGAACACCATATTGGTGTCTTCCAGGTCGGCGATGGCGCCATCACTGTCCAACGTGACGGCCAATGTTCCGTCGTCTTTCCACCTGACAAAGGCGAATTCGACAACCAGACCTCGTTCCTCAAGACAGGAGACGACAAAACTGGATTATTTCACGCAGACATCATAGAGACCAATGGCGTCACCGGAGTGGCCATTACCAGCGATGGTCCTGAACATCTGATGTTCGACCTCCAGACCATGACTCCAGGCCCCATCTTCGACCAACTCTTCGCGGATCTCTCGGGCGGCCAACTTACCCGGCAGGATATCCTCGACTACCTCACTGGCACCCGATGGACACGTGATCCGCGCGGCGCAGACGACCGGTCGCTTGCCATTCTTGCATTCCCCAGCCATGAGGAGGAGCCTCCCGATGGGCTGGTATGACTACTTCCTCGAAAACGCCCTCGGCCTTCCCTGCGACCACCGACATGACTGCCCGCTGGAGAACGCACTGTCCGGAGACCGTTTCCGAGCCCTGCCTCCAGGCACGCCGGTCTTCTGCCATTTCACCCTCAGCATCGCCGAACATACGGGCATCTGCGTGGGCAACCACATCGTCCATCTCAACGGCAATGGTAAGGTCCTATGCTCCAGTCCAGCGGAATTTCTCGCGAGGCTGGATGGTGCCAATCTGGCTACCAATATCTATTATGCGAGCACAGCGGAAAATACCCCGCTCGCTCTGCCGGCTATTGCCACCCGCGCCCGCCTGCAGGTCGGTCGTAACCTCGGCTATCACTTGCTAAGCGGCAACTGCCACGACTTCAGTATCGCATGTATCACCGGCACCTCCACCCACCAGAACTGGCGGCTCCACGATGTGGAACGCGCCATCACCCGCGCCTTCCATACCCCAGACTGGCAATGGCGCTGCTGGCAAGGCTGGTCATCGTAATTCTTATTGAATAAACCCTGACGGCATCTTCCGCTTACGCCATTTGGCGCCGCACTTCGGGCACTTCTCCGGCAACTGCAAAACCGTAATTGGGTCATCGGGAGCCGGAGGCTCAATCTGGATGACTTCCCCCGATGTCACTTCGTAGTCCTGCGAGAAGCCGCATTTCGGGCATTCGCAGAGATAAAACTCCACCGGGGGTTTCCTGCGCCCCCAAATATTGCCGGGTAATCCAATTGCCATTGTATTCTCCTGGTTCAGCCACCCGCCTATGAGTTACAGCGGGTGATTTCGCGCCCTGCCTCGGCGACTTTCTCGCGCAGTTCTTGCGGTTCCAGTACCTGGATACGACCTCCCTCGCCGAGTACCCATCGCATTACCTCGTGCTCCACTGTGGGATTCAGGGTCACGACCAGCGAACCGTCCGCCTGAGGTTCAAGTTTTGACTGGAATTTTATCTGCTGTTCATGGATGTAGAAGGCAATCGAGGCATCGCAGTGCAGTTTGATGCCCGAAACCTTTGGATAATTGAAGATGCCGTTCCGACGAGTCTCTTCCAGTAGCTTGCGGTCACTCTGGAACATCCGCAAAAGGGGAGCCACGCCCGTGATGCGTTGGCACGCAAATACACGTACCTCGCGCGTGCCCATCAAATAGCCCTTGGTGTACCAGTTTCCATTGTGGAAAACCAGGAGATGCGGCTCAAAGTCGTGTTCCGAGTTCTTCCCCTGCGGATCCTGGTACTTCAATTTCACACATTGACGCAACCGCCATGTGTCAAAAAGCGCCTGGAAGATCTCCGGCTTGATATGGGATTTCACGCCTGAGGCGGCGAGAATCGTCTCCATCATCGTGCGGTCAAAGAACTTTGATGAATTTACAGTCATCGTCTGTGTCAAGGCACGATCCATTTCGCCCTTCAGGGGTTCCGGCGCGAGTTCCTCGGCCAGCTGCACCCCCAGCATCGTCATGCTCACAAACTCGTCGTCAAAGATTGGCGTGGCAAAGGACCACGAGTGGTTCGTCAGCACGTATGTCCGCTCGGACTCGTCATATTCGATAGGGGCATTGAGCGCTTGCTGAAGATGCTGGATGTCGCGCGCCACTGTGCGCGCACTGCACCCCAACGGTGCTCCCGGCTCATGCTCGTGAGCGCGGAAATACTCGGCGAGGCTCTGGGTGTTGACTTGCTTGTTGCATTTAAGCTCCGAGACAATCTTGGCCAGCCGGAGATTCTGTTGAGATTTGGTGTATGGCATTGCGGTTCTGTGCTTTTATGGAGACAAATGTAGTGTCTGCTAAACTCGCTGTATGATTCTACAGGCATTCTGGTGCGATTTTGCGCCTTTTCTCCCACGCATGGTACTACGCAAGGAAGCTATTGCACAAAACGAATCCCGAACGACGCAAACGCATAAGATTTTTCGCAAACACTGCAGCTACATTGGCTGTAAATATATACGAGAAAGAACGACTGGTTTGTCATTGCCACACGAAAAAAACAAAAGTACATGCACACAACCAGACTGAACCGTATCTATTTTATTGATTTCCAAGATACCCTGACACGATTTGGCAGACACCGAGGCATATAATAATGGAAAAAACCACTACTTCATACTACCATGACCATCCCCACATCCGACCCAATCTACCACGAGATGCTCCTAGACATCAACTTCCGGCTTCGCCTTGTGGACGACCTTCTGGGTCCTGCCACCGACAGCCTCGTGGACGCCCTGACCCTGGAGGAGTTCGACGCCAAACGCCGAACCCTCGAACAACTCCACGCCTATGCGCAAGCCCTGCAGCTCATCTACACCGACTTCCGTCATCTCATCGACGACTCCCAAGTGACCTTCCCTTCCGAACCCGTGCTTTGGCAATGGAACGAGCTCAATGGCGACGAAACGATCGCCACCACTCTTGAACGGCTCCAGGCCATTGCCGAAGGCCTTGGAGAGAAAGTAAACGCGGCCTTGGGGCACAAGGAGGCATCCGCATGAACCATCTCCGCTTCGGTGCTCTATTGATGATGAGAGGACGCCGCCTGGGTATCTACCTCTCGCACCGCGTAGTCCTCACCATCCCCAAACCCGGTCCAATCCGGGCGGCGGCACTCAAGGACTTCCAGCCTGCGCAGGTTTTCGCCTGCCAAGGCATCGCCGTGCCCTTTTTCGAGGCGCTGGTCACCGCCACCACCACCCAGAAGCACTTCGCCAGTTCTCTTGAGATGGTCAAACACCTCCTCAGTCTTCCAGAGGAATTTTACCTCAACGATTTAATTGCATACCTGAAACGCCGCTACGGCGCAGAACTCGAGGAGTTCTCCATCCCCGTCCCCCAAAACCACCCAACTCCAAGCGAAAAGGAAACTATGGACACCAACGAGATCATCGATGAATTCAACGCAAAGTACAACGAGGCCCGCACACAATACACTGGCAAACGCCCGAACATCCTGGTCTGTGGCTATACTGGCAGCGGCAAGTCCTCGCTGGCTAAAGCCATCCTTGGCGACGTGGTACCAGACCACGCCATCGGCGACGGACGCCCCCAGACCATGGGCTATGACTGCTACGAAAATGAACTAATACGCATCTGGGACTCTCGCGGACTCGAAAACGGCCAGGCCGAAGAGGAGTTCACCGCCCAGACCCGCCAGTTTGTCCGCGAACGCCAGAGCGACCCAAATGTGGACAACCATATCCACCTGGTTTGGTACACCATCCAGGGCTCCGGCGCACGCGTGACCGACTGCGACCTCAACCTCATCCGGAACATCTTCAACCCCGAACACGTCATCGTCGTGATCACCAAGGCTGACATCACTCGGTCCACTCAGCAGGAAACCATGCGAAACATCCTTCTGGAGGCCGGAGTGCCCGCCGAACACATCCTCTTTACCTCCGATGCCGACAGCGGTGCCACCGGCTGCCAGGCCCTCATGGAACTCTCGCACCGAATGCTCCCCGAAGCCTACCGCGATGCCTTCCTGGAGGCACAGCGCATCGACTTGGAGGCTCGCCGCCAGGCGATTCTGGCCAAACGTGGCAAGGCGAAGGCTATAGTCGCCACCGCAGTCACCGCTGCCGCCGGTGCGGGCGCCATCCCGATTCCACTCTCTGACGCTGCCGTCCTCATACCCATCCAAATCACGATGATCGCCAGTCTGGCCGGTCTCTACGGATTGCGCAAAGAGGCCGTCAAGCAGTCTGCCCTGCCCTTTGTGGCCAAGCTCGTAGGCGTCTTCGCCTCCTCCAGCCTCCTCAAACTCATACCCGGTCTGGGCAGCGCAGTGAACGCGGCAGTCGCCGCTACCCTCACTGGCGCGATGGGACGATTCGTTCGTGGCAATTTTGAAGAGACCGCACTGGCCAAACTCGAAGGACGCCCCACGCCAAATTTAGTTTTCGACGTGGAACTCTTCAAAAAGTTCTACTTGGAATACCAGCAAAGACAAAACCAAGACAAGGAGTAACTGTTATGAACGACAAGATGGAAGAACTCAGGAAGTTGATCGAAACTCTCGAAGAAGATTCGCCACTGCGTGCCCAGCTTGAGGATGCATTGAAGGCAGAGGAATCGCGCCTCGAAGAACAAAGCAAGCAGACTGCCCAGCAGGAGGACGCCCAGCCGCAGGACAATGCGGAATCCACCGACAATGCGGAATCCGCCGAGAACGACGAATCGCACCGACAAGTCGCCGACACCCTCGATGAACTCATCGACAAAATTGACGAGTTGATGAAAAACGACGAGTTCGTTTCTGGAGTGGCTGGCTTCATTCTCGGCGCCGCCACCGTCGGCTTGGGCGCACTCGCCATCCACGCCTGCAAAGATTGACCTCCATCCAATTAGCCTTTTTCACCACTGAGAAGGACAACACGAGCCAATTTCCAAGGTTGAACAAATCAATTTTGGAAATTGGCTCTATAGTATCACTCAAGTCCAGCCCTTCTTTCATTCCCTTGGGCGGCCGTAGAGACGACAGCCCGAAGGCCTCTTTTTTCCCCAATGGCCTACACCACCCGACAATCAATGTTAAACGGCATGCGCCAGAACCAGGAAACTGCCTGGGAGGACTTCCGTACCACCTACGCACCATTGATACGGCTGATTGCCCGGAAGAAAAATCTGACCGACCAGGAGACCGACGAACTTCTGCAAGATGTCTGCGTGACGATGGTCCAGCGGGATGCCATTGGCAAATACAACCCCGCGCAGGGGTGCTTCCGAACCTATCTGGGACGCATTATCAACAACTGCGCCGTCGATATCATCCGCAAACGTCCGGCGGCGCAATCGGTTTCCACACGGCATTTCAACAACGCTACCGACGCAGAGTCCGAAGTCGTGGAGGAGCTAACCCACGAATGGGAGGAGTTCCTCCTGGAGAAGGCACTGGCCGAAGTGCGGTCGCGATGCGACGACCTTACTTTCCTCGCCTTTGATTTCCATGTCCGCCAGCAGCGTCCGGCCAAGGAGGTCGCAGAGGCATTGGGCATTTCGGAGCAGAAAGTCTATCTCTCCAGCAGCCGCATCACTCAGCGACTGAAGGAGACTGTCGAACGCCTGCAAAAGGAGCTGGAGAAGCCGTGAGGCCGCAGCCGGGGACATCTTTCGCGGGCTATGAAATCCTCGCCGAATGTGGCAAAGGCGCCTACGGGACGGTCTTCCTGGGCACCGATGCCCTCGGGCACCGCGTCGCCATCAAATATATGACCACCACCGAGGCCGGCGACTATGAAATGAAGGGCCTACGCAACTACATGGCGCTGGCCAATCGCCCGCCTGCACTCCTCCAAATCCATCACTGCGGTTTCGACGACGGACGGCTTTTCTATGTGATGGAGGCCGCCGACAACGCCGCCGACCTCCCCGGCAAGTACCTCCCCGACACCCTCGCCGAACGTCTCCGCAGATCCGCAAGAATCCCAGCCGCCGATGCACTCGCATTGGGCCATGCGCTTCTGGACGGACTTGAAGTCCTCCACAATGCGGGAATGCTCCACCGAGACATCAAGCCCGAGAACATCATCTTCGTGAATGGCGTGCCAAAACTCGCCGACCCGGGACTCACACGGGCCTTCAACGAGACCATATCCATTGCAGGAACTCCCGGATATCTCGCGCCAGAACTCCTGAATGGTGCCAAAGCGTCGCCCGCCACCGACCTCTATGCGTTGGGAAAGGTCCTCTATCGCGCCGTGACAGGAAACTCTCCAGAACGCTATCCCGAACAGCCCACCGATGTCCCCATCGATGAACTCTACCAGGCCTGCCGTCCACTGATGCGGCTGTGCAATTCCAATCCCGCACTACGATGCCAGACTTGCGCCGAGGCACGCCGCGCCATCCCACGGAAACTCCAAAAACATGGTGCCATCCGTAGGCTCCGCGACCGGCTGGTCCTCAACCCCGCTTTTCGGCGACATGCCTTCATTTGTACCATCCAAGTGCTGGCGGTTTTGATTCTCCTATTGACAATGCACGCCGCAAGGAGAAATCGCCGCGCTGCGGAAAAACGCTGCGAGACCTCCGCACAACATCTTATGAATAAAGCAAATGAGATGCAACGCGAAAGGCTCCTTCACCAACTGGAAATGCTGGAACAAGAAGCCCCTGCGCTCGACCGACAATTGAAGATGCTGGACGAAGAACCAGTTCAGCCAAAATTGGACACTATAAGACAACTCCTGACAGAAACTGACAATCCAACTGCGGGACATTTGCTCCATCAATGCCATCAAACTCTCGCGAAAATGTCCCTTAAGCATCTTCCAGTCTCCGATGACAATATCCCGCCTGACTTCCAAAGCGCCGGCCAAGGCTGGGGCTATCTTGCCTCTCCGTTAGGCAGATTCCTACCACCTACGCAACGCCAACGCCTTGAAGAACATCTGAAACGCTTCTCGCTTGCATTCGTTGAATCCGATTCGCCACATCTGGGCAAGACCTTCAGCGATCTTAAACTCAAGGGCTTCGAGATGGCATTCATCCCGCCAGGCAGTTTCCATTCGCCCACCACAGGTTCCACACAAACCATCGAATACCCCTATTGGATGACCACCACCGAGGTCAGTGGTGAACTCTACCAGTACCTTACGCAGCAGCCGCTCCTGCGAACTTCGTCTGCGCAGGGTGCCGAATACCTCACCTGGAATGACATGCTCCTCTTCTGCCGGACTATTCAAGATCGCCTTGCTAAAGATCACCAACTTCCACCTGGCTACGCCATTCGACCGCCAACCGAGGCCGAATGGGAGTTCGTGGCCTTGGACGGGTGGTCCTCCACGCCACCGACCTCTCGCGAAATCCCCTCACACGAGTCTACGCCGACTACTGGCTCCGGTTCGCCCAATTCATTCGGTATCTATAACTTGGATGACAATCTGGCCGAAGTGGCCATGCCCTACTCCGAAGTCCTGCCCAAATACGCAGGGGCTTTCGTTGCTCGCGGTGCTGACTACCGTTGTGACACCACGTCGGTTGCAAATCGCTTTGACTACCTCCCCGACCAGGGACACCGCTGGGGTGTCGGCCTCCGCCCTGTCCTCGCCCCCACACCGCCAGACTACTACACAACCCACTGGTATCGAGGTCCTGAAATTCGCATGGTTGCCATCGATGGCGCCATCTACGCGGGTTTCACCACCATCCAGGCAGTCCTTTCCTGGCAGAACGCTTGCCAACTCGCCCTGGATTGCGGTGCGACCCTTCCTGGCATCGACGATCTCCCAAAGCTCCCGGAAATTTACCACGCCCTCGGCCTCGTCACGGACTACCCATGCCACCTTGCCATCCAATATCAGGACAATGCCTGGCGCGACCTCGAAAACGATGTCCGTTGTGAGGACCCACGGCTCAAGCCAGCCACCAGCCAACGTAACTGCCTCGACGCCTCCGCCAGCGGCCTGACTCCCATCGCTGCAACTATGGTCGCCCCCGTCGTCTTGCTGAAGTGGAATTCTCAAGATGCTTATGAACAACGTGGCAGGACCTTCCTGCAAAATGCGGCCATCAGCTGCTTTGAACTCGATGGACACCGCCTTGCCGTCTGCCGCGCTTCACTCCCCACCTACGCCATCCGGTCGTTCGCACAGTTCCTTGGAGTGAAACAGCCTACGCTTAACTACTCCACAGAGAACATCCGACAACTTCTTGCGCATTTCCCTGACGAGACAGCCTGCGCCCTCGGCCCCATTCCCTTCTATCACCATTGGGAACAGCCCGACGGCTCGTTTCTCGAGTTCCAAGCCCCGAAACCAGAATATACCCTGCTGACCTACCACGCACGCATCCTCTGCGTTCTGGCCGCAAAGAACGGCCGTTTCGTCCAGACCGGTGATGTCTCCACTTTCCTCGTGGAATTGTGAGATTGACCTGAATCCGTGAATTGTAAGTAGCTGTACTGACGGCGCCCCCGCCGACGGGCGGAGATATAGCGTCGGTGCCCCGCCGACGGAATACGATGTTGTGACGCCCCGTCACCACTTTAACTTACCTACTCGGATAAATGGGACGATTGAGACCCTTAGGACGAATGGGGCAATGGCTTTCGATTATTTTGTCTCAACCGTCCCACCTGTCCCACCTGTCCCACCTGTCCCACCTGCCACAATTGTCCCAATTGTCCTAATTGTCCCAATTGTCCTAATTGTCCCACCTGCCACAAAATCTTTCGGGAATCAGCCTAGATAGATATAAATTCCAATTCCCCTCATTTTTATTGCATCATCTCTGATAGGTTTATTGATTTCTATCGTATATAGAATTATACAAACCAAAAACAGCACCGTAGTTTCACCTCAAACGGGTTCCCCGATGGCTCATTCTGAATTTAGTGGGAATTTTGGTGTTCCGCCTTGTATGCAGGGAAATTGTTGCGATGTTTAAGTTTCACGAACTGGACCGCAAGGTCTGCCTGACTTGCCAATACTTCAAGGGCAAGCGCAAACTCGAATTCATCGGACGACAGCTCTTCATCGACTACGAGAAGACCACTGGCGCCTGTAGGCTCTACCGCGACTTCCCCGTCATCATCAACGCCCCCGGCGATCGCTGCAGCTGGTGCCACTACAAACGCTGGGTAGAACTGTAAGGAAATTTGATTTTTGTTCGTTCAAATTGATCACATAAACCAAGGAGAACAACATCTATGGGCAGTACCAGAGTAGAGTTCATCGTTTACCGAAATGGAGTAAGAGTTTGCGAATCTGCTCGTGTGTTTTCAGGAGCGATAACAGAAAGTGCTGCGAAAAGCGAAATTGCCAGAACTTTTCGTGTCAGCACCGCAGAAGTGACAATCAAGTCAATGCAAAACCGCTAGAATTGGAGGCAATAACAAATGAGTTTTTTGAAGAAATTGGGTGCCGTAGCACTTGGAACTGCTTCTGCCGCAGGCTGGGTGGCTTCTGCCGCCATCAAGGCTGGTCTTGAAGCCGCAGGCGACAAGTTAGGAAACGGCAGCGCCACTTCAAGTTCAGGCAGGACTTACACCCGGAGTGATTTTCAGAACTCGGCAAACCAGGCGAAAAAAGGCGAAGGTTTCTTTGAACAGGGCTTCAAGGCAGCCGGGAAACTTTGGAACGATGAAGACTGATAACTGCATAATCGTTCTTTGTATCGAAAAGTTATACCTTATTTGGAAAGGATTTGATTTTTCGGTTGTTGCCTGTTGCCATTTCTTCTAATTTAATGAAAACAGTGTCAATAGTGTACGCACGATTTCATCACCTTTTCACGCTGGAGATTGACCAAGAGGATGTCAAGGACATTGCGGACATGAAAGTTTTCATTATGCATTAGGAGTAAAATTTAAGTGAGTTCAGTAACTTACATTTTCAAGGAGTTTTTCAATGGAAAATAATTGTTCAGAAAAAACGTCCGAACATACAAGCAATGCTGATTTGTGCGAGGATGCGCTTGACCGAAAACTAGAAAATCAATTGGAAGAACAAAGATCCTTGATTGACCGGATTGGTGACGTGTTTGCCAAGATGGTTAAAGGCATCTTTATTTTTGCCTTTTGGAAATTACCGAGCAAGCTCTGGGATCTTATCACTGATCTTGAGAAACTTAAGAAAGTGCTGAAATGGTTGAAAAGCATATTTCGCACGATTTTCTATATACTGCTTTGGATTGTAATCGTCTTTTTAGGGTGGTGGCTTTTCCTCAAAGAGAAGTTCATTCGTTTTTGGTTGGCAGTGCGTGACCTTCTCCAGCAGTTCTTCTTTCATACCTTGGAGTTTCTTAAAGCTAATGCAGGGTGGATATGGATGATTATTGCGCTAATGGGGTCTGCATACGGCTTGGCCTATGTAACTTTAAAGCACCATGCGAAGAAAAAGGGTAAGGAATTCAGAGGAGTTTTTGGTTGGCTACGTAGGAAAAAGAAAGATACATCTACGAATGAAATAAACATGAACAATAAAGAAAATCCATCATGAGCGTCGAATGTCCCAAATGTCATCAGCTTCGCGAGTTGGGTGTTGCGCTGTGGCAAGTGCCGCAAAGCCATGTGCAATTCCGCCCCCCACAAGCCAAAGGATTGCTATGGTGAAAAGCCAATCAACAAATTCGTGTCGCTTGTTAAGTTGAAGAATTTTTTACAATAGGAGCTTTCAAATGGGCTGGGGTAAGACATTAGCCGCTGGTATCGGCGGTTTTTTAATTGGCGGACCGCTTGGGGCAGCGGCAGCAGCAAGTGCAGTCGCTGCGTATGACAAGCACAAGGAAAATGAAGAGATACGAGAGTCAACAAACCGCGAAGCTGGTCGGAAAGAAGATTCACATAAACAAATTAAGGAGTCGCATGATCGGCGTTTAAAAGCCCAAAAAGAACGTGAAGAAGCCGAAAAGAGCGAATTTTCCGCTTTGGAACAACAACAAAAGGATGACGCAAGGCGTGCATCAGAACGCGTTGCACAAGCTGCACTACAGCGTGACCAACTTATGATTGCCTGTTTGGCTGTAGGCATGGCGGCCGGAACCGTTGACGGTGATCTTTCCGCAGATGAATCGGGAGAACTCCATGATTTGCTGAATAGTTTACGTGGCGACGAGGAATTTTCTCAAACTGTTCAAGCCAAGATAGAAGAATACGAGAAAAACCCACCAACTTTCATGAAAGCCAAAAAAGAAGTTGACAAAGTGCAAAATGCCGATTTGAGATTTTTCAGAAAACTGATTGTCTGCATTATACGCAGTGACAACGAGACTTCGCTTGAAGAGGTAGATTTTCTAGAAAAATGGGATCATTTTTATCCTGAAACTTGCAAATAACTTACACTAGAGGAGAATACATAAATGCAATTAAAAGAGTTAATTACGCAATTGGCCGATAAATACGGGTACGATAACATTAGCCAGCGTTTGATCGCGTTGGCTAATGCACCAACAATTCGCATTGGCTTCATAGGTGAATTTAGTGCTGGAAAGTCCAGTTTGATTAATTCCATCTTAGACATCCATTTGCCTACTAACATTGCTCCGACAACCAAGGCGATTTGCTTGATAGAACCTACTGTCGGTCTGGAAAGCAATCGTTACTTCAAAGAACGTGGAAATGTTCGCGAAACTACTGACTTTACTGATTTTCGCAATATTCTTCGTGGCGAAAGTGACTACCAGGCAGCAGTAGTTCAAGTACCTCCATGTGAGGTGTTGCCTTCCGGTTGCATTTTTGTTGACACTCCCGGTATTCACACGGCGACAGGCAGCGAAGCAGAACTGACAAAGGCTTACTTAAGCATGTTAGATGCGGCAGTTGTTTGCATTAACATTACAAATGGTGTTATCAACAAGGATTTGTTGGATTTTCTATGTGATGCACAACTTTCACATCTACAACGTCATCTCGTTTTTGCCCTGACCTGGAGTGATCGCAAGTCTCCTGAAGAAGGCGAGATTGTCCGCAAGCATATTGTCCAACTCTTACAAAAAACTGTACAGGAAGGGCGGATGGACATGGATAACTTAGATGCTAAAGTTTTCACCATATCTGCACTAGAACAAGGCAATGCCGAGAAACTTTATAAGGTGCTGAAACACGCTGTTTTGGAAGACTTACCTGCTTTGCATGAGCAGCGTAAACAGCAAATGCTGAAGGGAATTGGCAAAGAACTGTTGGCAATGTTGCAAGAACGACTCAAAGTTTCGCAGTTTAACGATTCCGAGTTGGATAGCGAACTGGAAAATACTCAAAAAGAAATTAAGGGGTTGCAAATTGAATTGCGCAAGCGCGAGGGGCAAATGGATACCTTACAGGAGAATGTGACCCAGAAAGTGCAGAACATTTTGTCCAATCATTTGTTCGGCATAGGAGCGGCAAGTTCTCCCGCAGAGCGAGTGCCCTTACTCGAAACAATGAATCAAGAAATAACACAAACCTTGCAAGCCGAAGCAAAGACTTACCTAGGAATAAATAACTTTAGTTCTGCTGGCATTGGAAACATCGGCCAAGAAATTGAGACGAAGATGCAATCCATTGAAGCGTTCCGCAATATGAGTGTAACAATTTCAACTGCAATAGCGACGGCTTGGTTAATTCCGGGTGGTGCAGTAGTGGGTAATCTTGCCCAAGCGGCAGGCGGTGCTGCTGTCCAAGGGGCTGCAAGCGCGGTATCCGGCGGGGCTACTGGTTCTACAGGCAAGCAGCAACAGACAGGTGCATTCGGGGCATTACTTGGTGGAATTGGGTCTGCCTTCAAAGCCATTAACCCATTTGAGCACATTGGGAATTTAGTTGCCATGAATGCCAAGAAGAATGCCTTGGAAAATATGGTAACCGAAAAAGCGGCTACAATTACCAATACATTCCTTTTGTCTTTGGAGACTCCATTCCAGAGTGAGGTTCTGCAGCCTTTGCAAGAACAGTTGGAAGAAAAACGTCGTCAACTTTCAAGCCTCCATGATAAAGGGCTTCAAGCAATCGAGGAGTTCCGTAAGCAGAAGTCACAAACAGAGCAAGAAGCAAAACAACTACAAGAATTGCTGGTTTAAGCTTTCAACATTAATTCCCTTGCACTCTGCCATAAGATTATCATGGTTTTATGGGAGAGTGCATAATCCCCTTTATAGAATTATGACTACTTCCAAGCTAAGTCCTTCTCTTGTCAAGTGCATCGATGGAATTCTAGACCAATATAAGGATTTATTGGGGGCGGATTTTATTCGCCGGACACGCAAGGGAATGGAACCATTCCTGCAACAAGAAAATACTGGGGGCTTGCGGGCTACTGATGAGTCCAATTTAAAGGTTGCTGTAGTTGGCGCGTTTAGTTGTGGCAAATCAACTTTTATCAATTCCATTTTGGGAGATACAGTTGCGCCAGTGGAAATCACCCCGAAGACTCACGGTGTTACCAGTTTTATCTATGGTGAAAAAGAAACCTATGATGCTGACGGAGTGAACATTAATCGGGAGAAATATCAGGAACAAGTTCAAGACGGCAATAATCAAGTTAAACACTTTATTGTCCATTATCCATGCGAACGTCTCAAGTCATTAGAATTCATGGACTCTCCTGGTTTTGGTTCAGTTAGCGGCAAAGCTGAAGAAGTCGCGAAGAAAGATACTGCCCTTAGCGAAGAGGCCGTCAATCGTGCTGATGTGGTATTTTTCCTCACGAACATAACCGAAGGTGTGATACAAGGTGATGCCTTGGAACGTCTTGAAGGAATTTGCAATCAGAAAGAAGGAATGGTGAATCCCCACCGCCGGATTTATGTCATTTTGACATGGGCTGATAAAAAAGCACCAACAGAACGCTTAAATGTTCAGCAGAGCATTCAAAAACTATGTTCCGAACATAAATTGCCAATTGAGAGCGTATTGCTATATTCTTCTTTGTCATTAGAGAAATTCAAGTCTTCGCAGCAGCGTGAGTTCTTTGCTTCTGCGCGAGAAAACTTATTCCGCATTCTATTAGATTTGCAATCCTTCCGTGTGGAGTTGATGGCTTATCGCCAAGCGTTGCAGTCCAAATCGGAACAATTGAAGATACAGCATTTTTTGAACAATTTCCAGACGGGGTGTCGTCAAATCATGGCGACCCAAAAAGAAATTCAGACCCATGAAATTCAGCGAAATAATCTAAGAAATTGGACTGGGTTCCGTGAAGAGGCTGCTGATTGCATTTATAAGGTTCTAATGGAAAAATTTGATGACAAACGATATTTAATGGGACATGCCGAAGAAATGAAAGTATTTTCAGACAGCCGTGTAGAACTTTATTGTCATGAAGATGTAGTATCATTGACCGAAGAGGAGTTGTCATCGATTACAGATAGTATAGTTGATATTGGCAAAAAGTATAATTATAAAATCACTACAACAGGCAATTCGCCATTTACGATTTTTTTCAGCAAAAAAACTGAGAAGAAAGAATTACCATTATCTGGCAATGAAGAACCGTATAATCATCTTATGGATTATATGTTTACTCCTGACGGTGTAGAAGTATTTCCCACTGGTTCCTTACGAGACTTATATCTAAGATTATGCGTCGAGATGATTCTTTCGGTTGGCGGCCCATGGATGTATGAAGGGGCTAAACCAGATGAATTTCTATATGAAAAACTGGATGAACTTAAAGTCCTGCTTGATACTGAGGCTAAAGATGGTTTTGCTGGAATTATCGATAGCGAAATGAAGAGTGCCTTGACCAATGGTTTTTTGCAAAAATCCCTAGAACAGATGGAAAAGCAATTTACCTCTTTGAGTAAGGCATTAGATAAGATTAAAATCGAATCTGTTGATGATACTTTGGAGGACATGTCCTTAGAAGAATTGGCTGCCAGCATTGGTGCAGAAATTACATGCCCAACGGCAGATGATTCATCAGCAAAAGACCAAGAAGTGGTAGATGATGGTTCGTTGCATGATGTGATTGTCAACAAAGTTGGGCCGAGATCTCTGTGGGTTGCCAAGATAATTAATATGTTAAATAGGGAAAATTTGGAAGATATTTTAGAAGGCTTGGAGGCCCCCCCATTGACGTGTTTACAAAAAGTATCATTGCCGGAAGCTGTGCGGGCAAAAAGTGCTTTGGAAAAGGTAGGGTCAGATGTTACTTTAAAGCAAGTCAAGGCAGCAAGTCGCTCTGCTTTGTCTGATACGAAGAAATCACCTGCACAAAAAGACTCCACCGATGATAGAAAACCTAGTGAAGTCTCTGAAGCAGCATATAACAGGGTGGTTGACGCTCATAGCGTTTTGGTTTCTGCTTTGGCAAATAATGCTCAGCAAAAAGCTGGTATATCACCCAAGATAAGTATATCAGAACAAAAAACACCTAACTCAAATTCGGCGGACATGTATGTAATTACGATGATATCCCCAGGAACGAAGGTGATGTCGGTTGGCCGTTGCCTAGTCCGTCTAACTGGGAAAGATTTGGAAGACTTACTCGAGAGTATGGAAGAAATGCCTATGGTTATAGCAGAAAAAGCAACTTCAGAGCAGACGGAGCAATTCAAGAGCGAGTTGGAACCACTTGGTGTCGCGCTTGAAATCAAGAAGCTAGAGCAGAAACCTTTGGTAACAGTAAGTTGTAAACTACTGTTAACGAGCACGGGTCCTAAAATTATGAAAGTCGCCCGCCTACTAGGACCGAAAACTGGTCTTGAAGTAGAAAATATTCTAGAAAAGTTCGAGGAATTGCCTTTTGTCATAGCATCTGAAATGAAAGTGGAAGATGCAGAGGAATTAAAAAATCAGTTGGAAGAACTTGGCGCATCTGTTAACTTAGAGAAGGACGAAACACCTTTGAATCCTATTACATATTCGCTTATTTTGACAGATACTGGCTCCAAGATAATGAAAGTTGGCAGATTAGTTGCGACAATTTCAGGAAAGGAACTTGAAACTGTTTTAGAAGGGCTTGAAGATTTACCATATATAGTAAAAGAAGGGCTTTTAGCCGAAGAAGCTGCGCAATATATAGCACAACTAGAAGAACTAGGTGCGAATACTGAAATAAAAGAGAATAAAAATCTTGATTCCAATAATAATGGAAATAGAGCTAAGGGCATTATATATAACGCGGAAGACGAAGCAGTCCCCCCCAAAAAAGCACAGATAAAGAGTGAGAAGACTCCTCAAAAGCAAGGAAATAAAGTCACGAGTGAGAAAACTCCTCAAAAGCAAGGAAATAAAGTTAAAAGTGAGAAAACTCCTCAAGGACAAGGGGATAAAATATCTTCCAAACCGCCTCGACCGACTAGTTCATCCCCACTTGACTTTGTAAAATTCTTCCCGGGGAATGAGCTATCTCATTCAACAAAATCAAAAACTCCCTCTCCTAAGACAGTTAAGAAGAATCCGATTAAGAAGGGAGACTCCCAAACGATAGACACTGACCTCATTTGGGGGAAAATAGAATTAGTTTTGTCTAGCATTCACGATAATAATGTTTTTGTTCGTCCTAATATAAATTACAAAAAATTAGGGAATGCCATACAAAAATATGCCACGGGTGCACAAAATGAATCAGTCTTACTTCAAGCCGATGATACTGTTTTTGGTGCCGCTGACGAGGGGTTAATCGTCACTGATAAAGCTGTGTATTGGCGCCATACTTTCGTAGATCCAACACGCACTCCGCTTAATCGCAAGATAAAGAGTATTGAATTGCAAGATGGCAACACCTTCTACTGTGACAAGGCAAAAATCGGCGATCTAATCTTAACCGATAAAAAAGCCACAAATCCCAAAATCCTTGAACTTCTCCAATTAGTAGCAAAACTTAATCCCTAACGATGAATACTCAGTGCACTCTTATTTTAAATTCAATCGGCTCGAAATTCCTGTCTGTTGCCAAAATTGTTTCCAAAGCGACAGGGCAAGAACTGGAGGAGGTGTTGGATGCTCTGGAAAGTCTTCCTTATACCATTGCTCAGGACTTCCCGCAAAAAGATGCAGAGGCTCTTCGTCAGCAGTTGACTGAGGTGGGTGCGGGTGTTGAACTCTTGGAACCACCTAAGCCGGCACTGAAATCTTTTATTTTAAATGCTCCAGGAGCAAAATTTTTGAAGGTTGCCAAATTAATCTCTTCCATAAAAAATATTGACTTGGAACAGGTTATGGACTCTATAGAGGAGTGTCCTTATGTGGTTGGAGAGTTTACCGACGAAGAGTGCATAAAATTGAAGGAGCAATTGGAAGCATTGGGCGCAGAAGTGGCTTCTCAAGAGGCTAATGTTCAGGCTGATGACTCGAAAAAGGCTGACTTAAAAGTTTCAAATCCTGCCAAATCTACAGCACCTGTGATTTCTGATTCTTCAGCACAAAGTACGACTATTCGTGAGCCAATTCCTGCAAAAACTTCTTCTAGCAAACCCCGTCCAGTCTCTGACTCTGCATTGACATCAAAGTTTGAAGAAAATTGGAATCTTTTGGAACAAGAGGCGGAACGTATAAAGCAGGAACATTTGTTGCCATTCAGTTTCACAGACATTGACGGGACGACGGCGGAGCGAACGGCCGAAGAGCTGGACGCCCAGATGGACAGCCTGAAGAAAGAGAAATTCACTATTTCCGTTTGTGGGATGGTCAAGGCAGGGAAGTCTACTTTCTTGAATGCTCTTCTTTTTGGAGAAGACATTCTGCCGGCTTTTGATACTCCTATGACTGCTAAGTTAAATTTTATTGAATATTCTGAAGAGAAGAATCACTTTGTAGTTAATTTCTACGATACAAAAGAATGGAAAGAATTGCTGGGTAGTCTTGATCCTGAGAATCTTTCGCAGTTAAACGAGCGAATCCAACTTTGCGCTGAGCGTCATGGAATTGACCAAGATGAGTGTATCGGTGCTCCCCCTCGTAAAGAAATGGATTTAAGGAAATTGGAGGAATATGTTTCGGATCCCAAATCCAAGAAGGGGAAATATACTCCATTTGTTAAAGACGTACACATTTTTGTTCATAATTCGAGTATCAAAGATGTGCGTATTGTTGATACCCCTGGTTTGAACGACCCCAATGTCATTAATTCCAGAGAAACTACTAAATGGATTAAAAACACCCATGCCCTAATCTTTCTTTTGCCTAATAAGGGTCTGGATGAGAGTAGTTTGAAATTCTTTGACACACATCTTCTTGGCACCCGACCTAGCAACCGCGTTTGGGTGATTAACAAAATCGACGACATTTCTGATGACGACCTGCAAAAAACCAAAGCATATATACGGCAGCTTGGGCTACAAGATGAATTCAAGCAGAAAGACTTGTTTGGTCATGATGAGAAAGTCTGTGGCTATTCAGCCTTGGTTGCCATGTTGAGAAATATGTATAAGAAAGGCATGGAACTTAACGAAGATCAGATGTATCACTTGGATAATGTCGGTGATGATTTTAATCCAGATCCGGATAATCTTGGTGAGGTGATTGGGGAGAGACTGTATCAAAATACTGGTATCAAGAGAATTGTGGCTGGTTTTACCGCGATAAATACCTTGTATTCACAACATATCAAAATTGCTGAGAAGACCATTTTGAATTGCGAAATGATTATAGATGATGGCAAAAAAAGCGACGAGGAACTACAAGACGAAATTAAGATGCTTGTTGAAAAACAGGCATCGTTCAAGAAGCAACTCGAAAATTGGAAAATGGATTTAAAATCAGCGGTATTTACTGCCGTCAAAACTGAAATTGATGACAAAAAGCAAAAGCTCGTTGATAGTCTCGGACGCAAAATGCAGATGCGTGTAGATAGTTGCAATTCAGTTGAACAAATGAGAGGGTTGGCATATGAGTTCCGTGATGAATGTACCAAGGCTTTTGGACCTTTGGGTCCTTTGGCAGAAGGTTTAAATAATTGTACGATGGCCTTGCGTGACGAACTGGGGATGGCAGTCAAAAGAATCCGCAATCTTTTTGCTCAAAACGAAATAGAGGGCAGTGTTGATTTTGCA
>JAFZWH010000066.1 GCA_017617415.1 Victivallales bacterium
CTTCTTCGCGGGGGCGGCCGGCTTCGTCGCGGGAGCCACGGTCTTCTTCGCAGTGGCTTTCACAGGAGCCTTCGCGGGGGCGGCGGCCTTCTTCGCGGGGGCGGCGGCCTTCTTCGCGGGAGCGGCGGCCTTCTTCGCTGTGGCTTTCACGGGAGCCTTCGCAGGAGCAACGGCCTTCTTCGCGGCGGGTTTCTTCAGATTGTTTTTGGCGCTATTTTTCATTTCGTTCTCCCCGTATTGGCAACAATGGCGTCAACAATTTTAACAAAAGCTTGGGCAGTTGCGGTTTTACCGTAACTGTAAACAAAAGGTTTTCCGGCATCTCCCGCCTGGCAAATCTGTGGATCAACCGGCAGTCGTCCAAGGAACGGCACATGGTACTTGGCAGCCAGCGCCTCGCCAGCGCCTTCGGAGAAAATCTGAGTGATTTCGCCACAATGCGGACAAGCAAAGCCACTCATGTTCTCCACAATGCCAAGCACCCGGTAATGGACTTGTTCAAGAAAATTCAAGGACTTGCTCACATCCACTGCCGCGACTTGCTGCGGTGTAGTCACGACAATCGCACCGTCCGCCTGCGGAAGCAACTGGCAGACCGACAGCGGCTCGTCCCCGGTACCGGGTGGCGCGTCGATAACCAAGTAGTCCAATTCCCCCCAGGCGACCTCGGAGAGCAACTGCTGAATCACGGAGTATTTCACGGGTCCGCGCCAAATCACCGCCTGGTCCTGGCTGTTCAAGGAAAAGCCAATGGACATCACCTTGACATTCCCCATGGTCACAGGAAGCAGTTTTTCGCCATCGCTTTCCAGTTCACGATCCTCCAGACCAAGCATCTTGGGAATGCTGGGCCCATGAAGGTCCACATCCAGCAACCCAGTCTCATAGCCATCCAATGCCAGGCTCATCGCCAGATTGGTGGCCACGGTGCTTTTGCCCACCCCACCCTTGCCAGACATCACAAGGATGACATGTTTCACCCCCATCAGGTTATCATGCAGTTTGCGTTTCTCGTCGGCGCATTTGCCGCCGCAGGTGCTGCAACTTTGGCCGCTGGGACAAGTTGATTCAGAGGTATTCTCAGTCATGGCAATGGCATTGCCCAAAAGAAAATTGTTGTACGAACCGCCACGACGATTCAATCAATCACCGAGGTCGGCAGAAACCTCCTGAATACTGGTTGACAATCCAGCGTTTTCAAGGAGGCGAAAGTTAGGGTATTATATTACCTCAAATCACAATTTGCAATACAATCTCGTTATTTTTCCACTTTTTCTATGAAATTTGCTTGTAAAGCCGTCATTTTCGATTTGGACGGCACTCTGCTCAATACCATCCCCGCTCTGCTTCAAACCAGCAACCTGACCTTGGCAAAGTTCGCTCTGCCCCCCATTGGCGAAGCAGAAATCCGGCGATTTGCGGGCGATGGTGTCGCCAAACTCGTCGAGCGCTTCCTGATGCATTCCGGCGGGGCGGATGCATGTCGCTGCCTCTTGCCACAGGCATGCCAAGTTTACCAGGAACTTTTTGCGAAAAATTGCATGTTCGGCGTTCAGCCGTATGAAGGAATGCCCGAGACTCTCCAGGCCATGCACCAAGCCGGTCTCCGTCTGGCGGTACTGACCAACAAGGCGCAAAACCGCGCAGAAGACAACATCTTTGGACTTTTCGGAACCAATCTATTTGATGTCATCTGCGGAATCACGCCACAACGCACCCCGAAACCCGATGCCACGGCTTTACTGGAACTGCTCCGCCAATGGAATCTGTCTCCAGACCAATGCCTTTATGTGGGGGATACCAATACCGACATGCTGACCGCCCAAAATGCCGCAATGCCCAAGGCAGGAGCGCTTTGGGGCTTCCGTACCCGCGAGGAACTTGCGCACTTTGCTCCTGAATATCTGGTCGCGCACCCCGCCGACCTGCTGCCAATTGTGCTGGACAAATAAGAATTTGTATGCACCCAGCCCGGCTGTCCTCCGAGACTCCCTAGATCATATTTAATAGGTTAAGACAAAAAAGTCCCCGAAACCTCGTTCCGGGGACCATGGCTTTATGGCATTACGCCTGTTTGTCTTTGGCGGCTTCTTCATAGACGGCCAGCTTGGTCTTAAGCGAGGAGACCACTGAAAGCAGTTTTGCAACCTGGTCCTTGAGGTCGCCACCTTTGTCGCCAAGCAAATCCATCGGCGAGAGTCCCTTGAGCTTCTCCTGAAGTCCCGCCAATTCATTGTTTTTGCCGGCAAGCATCGCCGTGACCTTTGCGATAAGATCCTTCAGGCCATTCAAGTCCAGTTTCGCGGCTTCGGCGGCGGCCTCTTTCTTGTCCTGCTCGGTATTGGTGGAAGCGCCCATCAGGTTGGTCAGATCATCCAAAAGTCCCATCGTAAATCTCCTACGTTTATCCCAAAACAACGTCAGTTCCAAGCAAAAGCCGGGAAAAACGACTGACATTAGCGTGATATCCTATAATATATTGTTAAAAGAACAATTCCCTGCGAATGCGAAGTGCGAAAAAGAAATTATGTTAAGGTGACGAACCAATTCAACGGAGGCATTTCCCATGGGAACACATTCATTCGAAGAACTTGAAGGCATCCTCGCACCCTGCGGACAGACTCATCTGCTGCGCTTCTGGAACCAACTCTCCCCAGAGCAGCGCGACCAACTGGGCGATCAAATCCGCTCCATCGACTGGGCGCAGGTCGCCCAATGGATTCAGGCCGCCCTCAGCGAAGCCGGCGCCACCGCCATTCCCTTCGAGCGACTGACGCCTGCCCCATACGTCCCCCTGCGGCCGGAAACGGCAGCGGATGCTACGCGCCTCCAGGAGGCACGTGCGGCGGGGGAGGCACTCCTGCGGGCGGGAAAAGTCGCATGTTTCACCGTCGCCGGTGGACAAGGCACCCGCCTGGGCTACGACGCCCCCAAAGGCACCTACTGCTTCTCGCCTCTGCGCAACAAGTCGCTCTTCCAGTACTTTGCGGAGGCCATCCTGCGCAATCAGGAAAAGTATGCGACCACCCTCCCCTGGTACATCATGACCAGCCCCGCAAACCATGCGGATACCATCCGCTTCTTCGAACAGCACCAGTATTTCGGACTTCTCCCCCAGAATGTCCGCTTCTTCATCCAGGGAACCCTGCCGGGCTTCGGACGGGACGGGAAGGCGCTGCTCGCCGCGCCGGACTCCCTCGCGCTCTTCGCCAACGGCCACGGCGGGACCTTCGCCGCGCTCAAGGACTCCGGAACCCTCGATGACCTGGAGGCACGCGGCATCGACTATCTCGCCTACTGGCAGGTGGACAACCCGATGGTCACCGTCTGCGACCCGCTCTTCATCGGACTCCATCACCTCACCGGCTCCGAGATGTCAAGCCGGTGCCTCATCAAGCGCGACGCGATGGAGAAACTCGGACACTTCACTCTCCTGGACGGCAAGCTGATGATCGTCGAATACAGCGACATGCCCAAGGAACTGCTGGAACAACGCGATTCCGACGGACGCCTCACCTTCCGCCCCGGCTCCCCCGCCATCCACATCCTCAGCCGAAAATTCATCCGACGCCTCACAGACGGCGTCTTCGCCCTCACGCCCCACCGCGCCAACAAAAAAATCAGTTTCGTGGACGAGCAAGGCTCTGTGGTCCAGCCCACTGCGCCCAATGGCGTCAAGTTGGAGTTCTTTATCTTCGACGCCCTGCCCCTGGCGAACAACCCGCTGATTCTGGAGGCCGACCGCGCCGAGGAGTTCGCTGCCATCAAGAACGCCGAGGGAAACGACTCGCCGGACTCCTGCCGGGCGGCGCTCCTGGAACGCACCGCAAAATGGCTGGAGCAGGCCGGAGTCAAAATCCCGCGCAAAACAGATGGCACGCCGGACGCCACCATCGAAATCTCCCTGCGCCGCGCAGTCTGCGCCGAAGACGTCGCCGAACTGGTCAAAACTGGTGCCATCCCACGATCTTTCGCCCCCGGCGATCAATTCGCACTGGACTAGACCATGGAAGCAGATTTTCATTCCATCTTCTCCTTGAATGACCTGCATGCCGACGACGAGGCGGTCTCCGAAGCACTTCTCCAGAGTTGTCGCCGCACGAACGCACGCCAGGCCATCGCCCTCTGCCAGCTGGGCGACCGAATTGTCATCACTCTGCACCCAGCCAGCCGCCCGCCCGCAGACCTGCGCTTTGTTCATCTGCACACCTCCGACACCGACACGCTGCTCGCAACCCTCCACGAACGATGGATGGGCGGATACGAACCCGTCGGACTGGTTTCGGACCGAGACGAGGAGGGAATTTTCCACGGTTTCCTGCTGGTGCAGAAGACTCAAGACGAATCCCTCTGCCGATGACCGAAACCGACAGCACCATGCCACTCAAAAAGCGCCGTGTCTTCGTCACGGCGGTAGGAAAGTTGTGTCTGCCGGTCGCCTCCTTCCTCTTTGGCAATCTCTCTCCAAAGTGGGTCACTCGGTGGGCAAAGATTTTCTATGTCCTCGCCTGGCCGTTCACCTGCCGACCCAGAAAAATTGCCCGCGCCAATCTGTCCATCGCCTTCCCAGAATCTAACAATAAACAATATAACATACTCGTAAAAAAGAATTTACAATATATTTTTGAACTTGGTCTCGACTGGCTGCACTTTTTGAGCCATCCATCGGACATCAATCAAAGATTGTTGCTATCTTCGGAGATTGACGCCTTTCGTCAATCCCGTGCGAAAGACTCTTCACTGCCCCCCACCATCTTCTGTACCCTTCACCTCGGCAACTGGGAACTGGCCAGCCACGTGTCTTATATCTCAGGCCGAAAAGGCGCGGTGGTCGCGGCACGTTTCACTGTCGAATGGTTCAATGAGTTGGCTGCCAAAATGCGCACGGCAGAGACGGACACCGTGCTTCTCCCCGTCCAAGGTGCGGCGCGCGGAATGCTTCGCGCTTTGAAGGAGGGCCGCGACCTGGGTATTCTTATTGACCAGCATGTCAGCCCGAAAAGAGGCGGAGTCTTCTTAAATTTCTTTGGACTGCCAGTGACAACCTCGCTGTTGCCTGCCACCATCGCCCTGCGGCAACGGATACCAATCATGATCGTTGCCTGCCACAAACAGCCCGACGGCAATTTCGGCATGGATATGGAATGCCTTCCCAAGCCCACCGAACAATACGCTTCGGCAGCCGAACTCACCCAGGACATCCTGCACGGCTACGAACGGCTCATCCGGCGCTATCCCGAACAATACCTCTGGCTCTACCGCTACTGGCGCGTCTGCCCCGCCAATGCCCCGCAGGAGCTTTTTCAACGCTACCCCTTCTATGCCCGCCAGTATGATGACAGAACCTGCGACGAGACGCTGTTCCAGCCACCTTCGCCCTCTCCCTGAAAAAGGCTCACTTCTTCGATGTGGTGTCTGGTATTCGGCTGGCATAGCTATTCATGAATCATCCATGACTGAGTCACGCAACATATTCGTGCTGAATCTATTGCTCTGCGTGGCCATCGTCGCCGTATTGGCCGTGGCTCTGGCTCGCCGCCACGCGCCGCCCGTGCAAGTGCCGCCCACGGAACAAGCTGCCATCTCAGATGTCCATCCCGCAGTCATACCAAAGTCCTCCGTTGAAGATTGGGATGACACCGCCGCCATGGATGCGGAAATCGCTACGCTGCGTGATGAAATCGCTGAACTTAGGGAAATGATTGCAGAAGAGGACAGCAAGCGCCTGGCCGCCGAAGCGGAATTGAACCAGAAGATCAGCTCTGTCATGCAGATGGCCAATCAGCGTCGTCAGGCGGATTCCACCCCTCCGGTTCGCCTCACTCTGGAGGAACTACTGGAGCGCCAAACGGAATTCCCTCGGGCCTACGAGAATGTTTCCAAACAGATTCGTCTGGAAGCCGAGGAACGCATTTTGGCACGGCAAATCATCCGCGAGCATCTTGACGAGACGACACTCACCGAAGAACAACTCGGGAAAGTCCACACTTTCCTTGACCAACTGGATATTTTCGATTGCAAACTATCCATTCAGAATTATCATCCCGAAGACTTTCCTGATGATTCCGAACAGTGTAGAATGCTGATAGCAAATGCCTTTGCCGAAGTGCCGAAAATCACCCTCCCGAAACTGATCAACACCGTCAATTACCACCACCTCTTTTTCTTTCCCAAAGAGCAGACCACCCCATGAGCAGTTGGAAAACCACCATCGTTCTTGTGGTCTTGTTGGGACTTGCTCTTGCACTGGCCTTCCCGCGACCTCTTCGGCACCCCACAGACAATCAAAGCAGACGGTGCACCAGTCATTTCGCACAAACTGAAGAGGCGGCCTCGTCCTCCTCAACTGCCACGCGTCTTCGCCCACCCCACGTGAATTCACAGCGGCTTTTGGAGCATTTGCACCGACAATACGCCACCATCCGTCACGAATGGCATGACAGAGCAGTATGCAACATTCTGATAGAGCACGACATCTGGGCTTACTCAAGCCAGATGTGGCTGCAAGATTTAACCCAAGAAAAACTGAAATCGGTTTGGGAAAAGAGCACCCAAGAACTCTTCTACTATCTGGACACCACCAACTTCACCGCCTTGTCTGAAGACGAAAAGGCAACTCTTGCGCATTTCCGAGAACTACGGGAACGCATGCACGAATTGGCAGACAATGACGACACCCCGCTGGACGACTGGCGGGAATTTGCCCAAGAATACGGTCCATTGCCAAAGCAGGTCGTTAAACTCATTCGGAAGCAATTCCTGTATGATGCTGAAACCCAAATGACTCTAGGGGAAGCACTTTGGATTTTTTATCCAAAGAGTTTTCCAGAAGCAGGCACTGGTGTAACTGGCCTCGGAAAACAAGACGGAGACCAAGAAATAACGGTGTTCGGATATCTTCCTTCCAATCCGAAACTCATTCCACCCCCGCCAGTCGAAAACCTGGAAGACCTGCTGCCCAAGGAATAACGCATGACGCGTGACGCAGGGTTGCTGTTTAACTTTAACCTTAAGGCCAAGTCCCGAATGTCCCGGATGTCCCGAAACCCAGGACCTGAGACCAAACCTTTTACTTTTCCCTTTAACCTTTAAACTTTAAACTTTTACGATGCCTCCCCAATTTGTCTTCCAGATGCTCGGCATGTCCAAATTCTACGGGGACAAGCCAATCCTTCAGAACTTCAACCTCTCGTTCTTCCTAGGGGCCAAGATTGGTATCGTGGGCGAGAACGGCGCTGGCAAATCCACGCTTCTGCGCATCATGGCTGGCGAGGACAAAGAGATTCTGGGAACGGCGACCATCACCAAGGGGATGCGTGTGCTGCTCGTTCCGCAGGAGCCGCGCCTCAATCCCGAGAAGGACGTCCGCGGGAATCTGGAGGAGGCGATGGCGCCCATCCAGAAACTCATCGACCGCTATGACGAGGTCATGGGGCTGATGGGCGACCCAGGACTCTCTGAAAAGGAGACCAACAAACTCAACGACGAATTCGACTTCCTCCAGAATGAGATCGACCGGCTGGACGGCTGGAACATCGACCACTACCTCGACGTCGCCAGCGAGGCCCTTGTCCTCCCTCCAGATGACGCGGACGTCACCAAACTCTCAGGTGGCGAAAAGCGCCGCGTCGCCCTCTGCAAGGCCCTCCTCGAAAAGCCCGACTTGCTGTTGTTGGACGAGCCGACCAACCACTTGGACGCCGAGACCATCGCCTGGCTCGAAAAGGCCCTGCGCGAGTACCCTGGCACCGTCATTATCGTGACCCATGACCGCTATTTCCTGGACCACATCACCAAATGGATTCTGGAGATCGAGAACACGCGGGGCATTCCCTTCGAGGGAAACTACTCCTCATGGCTTAAGCAGAAGGCCGAACTGCTTCGACAGGCCGAGAAGCGCGAGTCCACCCGTCAGAAGATTCTCGCCCGCGAACTGGAGTGGATTTCCGCCACGCCGGCCGCCCGCCAGAAGCAGAACCAGGCCCGTGTCACCCGCTACAACGAACTGGCCGCACAGACCTTCGAACTGGAACGGGACGAACTGACCATCCAGATTCCGCCAGGCCCGCGTCTGGGCGACAAGGTCCTCACCGTCAGTCACCTCTGCAAAGGCTTCGCCGGTCGCGGGAATCTCATTCAGGATGCGAATTTCACCGTCCCCCCTGGCGCCGTCGTCGGCATCATCGGCCCCAATGGCACTGGCAAGACCACCCTCTTCCGAATGCTCATGGGACTGGACACGCCAGACTCCGGCACCATCGAACTCGGCGAAACCGTCCAACTCTCCTACATCGACCAGAACCGCGACGAACTGGTGGACTCCCGCACCGTCTATGAAGAAATCACCGACAACCAGGAGAACCTCAATGTCGGCGGGAAACTCCTCAACGGCCGCTCCTACGTCTCCAAATTCAACTTCCGCGGGGCCGCCCAGCAGAAACTCGTCGGCCAACTCTCCGGCGGCGAGCGCAACCGCGTCCACTTGGCGAAACTCCTGCGTCGCGGAGGAAACTTCATCCTGCTGGACGAGCCGACCAACGACCTGGACGTCAACACCATGCGCGTCCTCGAAAACGCCATCATGGACTTCACGGGCTGCGCGATGGTCATCTCCCACGACCGCTACTTCCTCGACCGCATCTGCACCCACCTGCTGCTCTTCGAGGGCGACGGCAAACTC
>JAFZWH010000067.1 GCA_017617415.1 Victivallales bacterium
ACACGGACGCACTGGTAATCGTGGTATCTGAAGAGAATGGCAACGTCTCTGTCGCCTCACAAGGTTTCCTGCGACGCATCCATACGCCAGAGGAACTTTCGCGCCTGTTGGCCACTCGCTTCAACCTCATTCCGTCCCCCGGCGAGACCTCCCCGCAACCCGACAAGAACTGACCACTATGCCCAGCCCCTCAAAACCGACCTACCAAGTCGTCCGCCGTTCCCGCTGGTCGACAATTTGGCGCTGGCTGATTTCCGACCCCTGGCGCAAACTGATTGCGTTGCTGCTGGCCTTTGGCTGTTGGTTAGTATTGAATTATACCCTGCCCAGCTCGGACAATCACAGGTGGGAAACCATCCCCAATATCCCGATTACAATCGACCCCACCACCATTCCAGGCGGTAGCCAACTCTATTTTGTCCCCCAAAGCCTTGTCCCGCGCGAGGTTTCCCTGGCAGTGGCGGTCGATGCGTGGAGCATGGGGCATCTATCCGTCCGAGACTTCCGCCTCCGCATCAATCCCACGCATCTGGAGTTCACCAACGACGGTCTTCGCACCCAGCCCCTGGAATGCACCTACACCCTGCTGCCGACGGACTTGGATAAACCGAATGGCGTCACCCTGCGTGGCTTCATACCCGCTTCCGTCACCTTCCAATGGGACCGCAAAATCGCCAAACAGGTACCAGTGCACTTGAATCTGGTCAACCAGCTGCCGGACAACCTGTCGTGCCATGCTCAACCGACACCGCCACTGCATGTGATTGGACCGGCTTACCTGGTCAACCAGATCACTGTCGTGGAGAGTGAACCCATCCTAATCAACCATTCGGAGCCAGGCACGCTTTCCTTTGACCACATACAACTCCAATTGCCAAGCCAATTCTCCTTGCTTGAACTGGAACGGCAATTCATCACCGCCACGGTCGAGGTAACGGACAACCAGCGAATCCAGACCAGGATTCTCAAGGATGTCCGGCTGAATTATGTGACCAATCCGGACAGCGCATTGGTTCTGCAAAACACCACGCGGCTGCCACGCTCTCTGAACATATACGTCTCCGGTCCTGCGGGCGTTCTGGAACAACTTGACGCCTTTCAACTCATGGCCCTCTGCGACCTCACCGCGTTCTCCATGCCGGGACCACAGGATGTCCCCGTGCAGGTGATGAACCTCCCGGCGGACGTAAGGGTCACCCGGATGCTGCCGCACAGCCCAATTCGCGTCGTCCTGGGCGCACCGCCTGCGCCATGACCACCCTGTCCGCCAACCCTCTTCCGAGCGGCTATGCGACTGTGGCGGAAGCTCCCGCCATCGTGGTTACCGGTCCCACCGCCACCGGCAAGACCCACCTGGCGGTCGTGCTCGCCCGCCTGTTCCATGGTGAAATTCTCAGCGTGGATTCGCGACAGGTCTATCGTGGCTTGGATTTGGGCACGGGAAAAGACCTGGCGGAGTATTCTGAGGACGGCCCCGCCGTGCCATATCATCTGATTGACGTGGCTGACCCCAGTGAACGCTTTGACCTCTATCGGTTTCTGGAGTTGGCACGGGTTTGCCTGGTCGATATGCATCGACGAGGAGCAACACCTATCCTTTGCGGTGGAACACCGCTTTATCTCCTTGCACTGCTGAATGGCTATGCGATGGAGGGCGGCGAGCCGGATCGCCAATTACGCACCGAACTGGCAGGTCGTTCCACCGTCGAGTTGATTTCCATCCTCCGCGCCATTGCGCCACCTGAACTAGTCGCTCGTACCGACCTCACTCAGAACCGCCGTATCATCCGCGCCATCGAAATCGCCCGCAGCCTGACAGATCGCCCGGCTCCGCCGCCGTTGTCCAACACCCTCATCCTCGCACCGCAATTTACGCGCGCAGAGGTACGCGAGCGCATCGCCGTACGTCTCGACGCACGGCTGGATGCCGGACTCATCGACGAGGTGCGTGCCCTCCACAACCAAAACGGCATGACTTGGGAGCGGCTCGACTGGCTGGGTCTCGAATACCGCTTCATTGCGCGGTATCTTCAGGGATTGCTTACCTACCAGGAGATGCACGACTCCCTTTTGGCGCATATCCGGCAATTCGCCAAACGGCAGGATGGATGGTTCCGCAAATTCGAACGCGAGGGACACCACATCCACTGGATTCCCCAGGGAGACATTGCCACCGCACAGGCACTTGCGCACGACTTCCTGACCGCCACCCCCCACCAGTCATGAAATTCGTATTGGCACCAGACTCCTTCAAGGGAACCCTAAGCGCTGCGGAGGTCTGCGCAATCGAGGCAGAGGCAATCCGCGAAGTGCTGCCAGATGCACAAATCGTCTCTCTGCCCCTTGCAGACGGTGGCGAGGGCACCTTGGATGTAATCGCACTCACCCGACCGGAGGCAAAAAGAATCGTGGTGGATTGCCATGACCCGCTGGGGCGTGAAATCACCGCCTGCTATTTGCTCCTGCCAGACGGCACTGCCATCGTTGAACTCGCCCAGGCCAGTGGCCTGCAACTGCTTGTGCCAGAGGAACGAAATCCACTAAAAGCAAATACATTCGGCACCGGCGAACTCATTCTCCACGCATTGAAGAATGGCTGCCGAAAACTCATTGTCGGCCTTGGCGGCTCCGCCACCGTGGACGGAGGGCTTGGCATCGTCGCCGCACTCGCTGGCAGCAGTATTAATAAAGTTAAGGAAATGGCAAGTCAAGAACTGAATTCCTTTTTTACATCTAATATATTAGATTCTAAAGGGATTGGCTCGGAACTCCAGGTCACCATCGCCAGCGATGTGACCAATCCCCTGCTGGGACCCAATGGTGCCGCCGCCGTCTTCGGCCCTCAAAAAGGCGCCACGCCGGAGATGGTCGAAATTCTGGAGCAACGCCTGCACCAGTGGGCAAGTCTGTGGCACGACGACGGGAACCAGCCGGGCGACGGGGCGGCAGGCGGAGTCGGTTTCATCCTCCGCAAACTCTTCCCGCACTGTCAGACCGTCTCTGGCGGAGAACTGGTCTGTGAACTCGCCGGATTAGATAACGAGTTGGCGGATACGGACTTGGTCATCACTGGCGAAGGCGCCTCCGATGCCCAGACCTTAAACGGAAAACTCCCGTTGATTGTCAGCCAACACGCCCAAAACGCCAACGTCCCTTGCGCTCTGCTCTCCGGCTACCTTTCCCCGACAGCCAAGATTGCTCTCAAACCGCATTTCCATTATCTGGACGGCACTCTTGCCATGCCACCCGCATCGCCAGACCTCACTCACGAAGCCTGCGAAAAACGACTTTTTCAAACCGCTCAGCATCTTGTCCAGACAATTCTTGACAAATCCTGACAATTTTGACATCCGCATGGAATTCCTAAAACTGCAATTTCTTGCTATTATCCAAGGACTTACTGAGTTCCTTCCCGTCTCCAGCAGCGGTCATCTGGCATTGTTTAAGATTCTTTTCGGCTTGGAGGAACCTGGTAATGCCGGACCACTTTTGGAAGTGCTTCTCCATGCAGGCACGCTGATTTCGGTGTTGTTCTTTTATCGCCAACGCATCTGGGAATTGCTCAAAGGCCTTATCCAGCATGACCGAACCGCCTGGCGATATGCGCTGACCATTCTGCTTTCCTGCATCCCCGCTGGACTACTCTATGCCTTTGCAGGAGACAAACTGGAAGAAGCCTTCAGCAATCCCATGGTCATCTGTGCCCTGTTGATGCTCACAGGGCTAATCCTCCTCTCTCTGCGGTGGCAACCGAAACGTCTGCCTTCCGGCACAGCACCGAATTTCCTCCAGGCATTCATCATCGGCATCGCTCAGGCATTCGCCATGCTCCCTGGTGTGAGCCGTTCTGGAAGCACCTACACCACAGGAACTTGGTTAGGCGTGGGAAGCAGCGAGGCCTTCGACTTCTCCTTCCTGATGTCCCTGCCCGTCATCGGCGGTGTGGTATTGCTTAAACTTCGACATTTCAAAGAATTAAGTAGCGATGGACAGGGCTTGGGCATGTTCGTGGCGCTGATACTCTCCGCAGTGGTCGGCTATTTCGCGCTCAAACTCCTTGCACGCATGCGCATCGCAGGAAAATTCTGGTGGTTCGGGATTTACTGCCTCGCCGTTGGCGCTCTGGGGGTAGTTATCCTATTGCTAAAGTAAATCCCCTGATTTCACACGACGGGACATTGCAATCTGGTAAAATTCACTGACATGTTTCGCACGGAGGTTTGCCGATGAAAATTGTTTTATGTTCTTGCATAATGTTCACTTGTTGTATTTGCCTATGGGCCAAGAGAGCACCTGCTCCTGTTGTCCCCAATGCCATGTGGGGAAATAGCCTGATTTCCAGTTATTTTCGA
>JAFZWH010000068.1 GCA_017617415.1 Victivallales bacterium
GCTGGCCTTCTTTGGAAAATTCTCCGAACTGACCACCGTGGAGCAGGCGCAGGCACAATTCGTCGATTTCCTCAGTTCACCGTGGCGGGTGATTCTCTTCCATCTGGTGTTCCTGGGCATCGCCTCCGCGATGCTCTGGGGCGGCATCAAGGGCGGCATCGAACGCTGGTCGAAGGTGCTCATGCCGATGCTCCTCATCCTGCTGCTCGTCGTCATCGCACGAAGCGTGACGCTGGACGGTGCGGAGAAGGGTCTGCGTTTCCTCTTCATCCCGGACTTCTCCAAACTCAACTCCGGAAGCGTGATCGCCGCGCTTGGACACTCCTTCTACTCGCTCTCGCTGGGCATGGCCATCTCCATCACCTACGGCTCCTACCAAAAGAAGTCCGACAACCTCTTCTCCTCCGCACTATGGGTGATTCTGCTGGACACCGGCGCTGCGCTGCTGGCGGGTCTGGCCATCTTCCCCGCCGTCTTCGCAATGGGTCTTGAACCGGCCGCCGGCCCAGGACTCATCTTCCAGATTCTCCCCGCCACCTTCAACCAAATCCCCCTCGGATGGCTGTGGGCGGGGCTCTTCTTTATCATGCTCACCATCGCCGCCATGACCAGCGCGGCCTCGCTGATTGAGTGCGGCATCACCTTCCTCTTGGACCACACCAAGCTCAAGCGCAAGCCCGCCATCCTCTTGACCTACCTGGTCATCGGTGCCGGCGGCATCCTCTCCTGCGTCTCCGTGCTGGACTGGAGTCGCCTGGAATGGATCCACACCGCGCTCTGCAAAGCCTTCGGCGATGGTACCTACGGCGGCGACTGGCTGGATTTCCTTGACGGCATCACCAACAACTGGATGATCACCTCCGCAGGACTGCTCACTGCGCTCTTCGCGGCGTGGGTGTGGACCACCAAAAAAGCCACCGAGGAGCTCCAGCAGGGTGCCGAGAAGATCGCACACCTCAATATCTTCCAGTGGATGGCTGGACTGTCCGACACCCCGCCCTACAGCAAGAGCATCCAAGGCATCGGCATCACGCCCTGCTCCGCCTGGTCATTCGCCATCCGCTTCATCTCGCCTATCGCCATATTGGTGATTATCCTGAGCGCGCTGGGGATGTTTGGATAATTCGTAATGCGTAATTGCCCTGTGCGCATTCAATAGTTTTAATAAGGCTTTGTTCCCCAAAAGGGCACCTTTCGTTAATTAACAGCCGCGAAGTGGCGAGCGCATGGAGTGCGCGACCATCGAAACCGCTTGCAAGTGTCTGAAAGGCAAGTAGCTGGTGGAGAGACACCTCCAGCATCCTGCGTCCGAAAAAAGGCGATATCCTATGAGCAAAGTCAAAACGGAAACTCAAAACACACGTAGCTGGGGTTCCTCGTGAAGAATAATTCATCATTTCCCACAATTCCATATTCTTCTTCCAGCACATATTGGCAGAATTGATCACACATTTCAAAATGGCCCAGCCATTCATTCCAATTTCCAATAGGATCGGTTATCGCTCGAATTTCCGGATAGGCTTCCAATGTCGCTAAGAAATCCGTATATGCAGTATCAGCAAAAAACCATAATTTATTTCTACAGTATATCTTTACTACTTTTTCAAAAGATTCTTCACCTCTCCCTTGAAGTAAATCGCACTCGGCGTCAACAACTGAACGAGGGACATCGCCATAAGGATAGAAGTTGACAAAGGAAGAGGCAAAGGCATCCCGACTTTTTTGTGTCTCCGCGGCAATGCAACTAGATTTTGTCAACATCGCCACCAAAGATACTTGCATATAACTGCTGTGGAGTATTGTAAATTCCGTAGTTGACAAATGCGATTCCGAGTTTGAACAACAACTGGTTAAAGCACTGCTGGAACCTCTTCCGGAATGAACCTTTCCTTTATCTGGATGAAAGTGATGCCCAGCTCCTCCCCCGGGTTTCCGTTGCTGAATTCATCGGTGAACGAAAGCGTGATCTCTTCGGCCAGCGGCACAAAATCAATCCGGTGCACATTGACCACGCCCGACTTGGAGTTGCGGCAGAGATCCCTGTCAACGAAAAGCCGCTCCTCCTGGACCTCCGCGTCGCCATCGCTGAAGAAGGCCCTGATGCCGGTCTTGTGGGGACGCCGTTGAAGTGTGCGCATCTCGTAGTAATTGGCCGATATGAAATGCAGAGTGTAGGCGTGGCCGGGCTTGAGGTGCCTGACCTTCTGGCTCAGCACATTGGCGCCGAAGGCGCTCTTGCGCAGCACGATCAGATGGTTCATGCGCGTCTTGTCGCCATGTCCCCAGCATTCCACGGACTTCTGGGCGAACTCGTACTCGCTGGCATCGGCATGGAACACATTCGATGCATCGGGCCCGGAGTATTCCCATCCGTCCAGGCCGCTGGCGAAGTCGCAGTTGACCAGATAGGGGGTCTTGTAGGTGAAGCCGTATTTCTCCGAAAGCATATCCCTGCGGCCCTCTATGAAATAGTGCCTGAGCAGGGCGAGACCCCAGAGCTGCAGATCCTCGGTGACATAATTGCACCCCCAGTAGCCAACCAGCCCCAAGTCCGTGAATTCGCTGGAGTTGGCGATGAGATTCAGTTGCATATCCAGGTAGTACCTGAAATCCACGTCCGCAAAGTGCTCAAGAGTGATGCTGGCGATTTCGTTGAAGTTGCCCGCCACGATTCCGAAACGAGGGTTGATATCCTTGTCGATGGCATGGAGGCCCTGCATGAAGCCCAGGTACCTCTCATTTATCCTGATTTCCGCCTCCTCCTGGGTTGGATACGTTGGCATGTAGATTTCCATCATGGCCCGGTTGTAGTCCGTGCAGGCCGCATTCAGGAAGGCCTTCCTTGCCGGCACGTCCGCCGGGCGGCCTATGCCGTGTATCCAGGTATAGACCGGCCTTGGCGGGGGATCGCCGGCCATGCGCAGGAAGCGGGTCTGCTTTTCAATAGCTGCGGTGTCCTCTCTTATGAAGGGGTATTCGTCCATGCTGAGGCCGTCGTAGTTGGTGTCGGTGAAGCCGCCTATCGTGCCGACGTATTCCATGGTCTTCGTCGCATAGTCGTCATCGTTCAGGAAGGCGGAGCTGATGTTGTTCAGCACCATGCGCCCGTAGGAGCGGAAAACGCCCAGGCTCTTCCAGTCCATGTGCCCGTTTGAGAGCGTGGTGACGGAGCGTAGCCAGCGACCGCCCATCTCGGGCCAGTCGTAACGGCCATTGAGTTCCGGGCAATTGGATATGCCTGGAGCATAGAAGTAGATTTCCGGTATGGCATGGACAGTCAGGCCACCCTGGAAGCCCTTGACGGAGAACTTGCCTTCTGGTAGCCGCCCGATCCACTCGTAGCCGTCATAGCACTGCCTCAGGTCGCCATAAGCCTTGCCGTCCTCGCCGTGAATTGCAAAGTCCTGCCCCATGCCGCCATCTGCCCGGACAAATATCCAGCCGGCCCTGGGATTTTCAAAGGAAGCGTCTTCCTGCACTTCCAGGGCCAACACCTGCTCGTTGAGCCTCACCGGCTCGGCATGGCACATAAGAGCAAACCCCGCAAGCAGCAGGCACAGCAAGGCAAGGCGGCATTTCGCAGCCGCATAGATTGCACTGTCAGGGAAAAGCAAAGCCATCTCCAAATCCTCCAGTATCATGGGCCGCCCCGAACGGGCGAAAATCTATTATCTATTTGAACGAAAATATTTGCTGCAATAGTAGAAGAGCGCGATGGTGCTGGGCACCACCGCGAGCAACGCCACGGTGATGATCGTGATGGTCAAACCCGTACCATCGTCCGTCCTCTCGCTTGCCAAGAAGAGTGGATAAAAAGGGCTGGGACGCGCCAGTCCAGGCACTCCATTGATCATGGCGAAGATGGGCAGAAAACAGGCCAAGGCGAACACCACGCCGCACCCCGCCTCGCGTTTGAAGCCAAAATGCTCCGCCAGCAGCGCCACCAACGGCGAATAAAGGAGTAGATATGCCGAAATCGCCTGCAGTACCACGGCGGTCGAAAGGATATAGTCTGTTTCGATTTTCCTGTATGGTTCAGGTGCCAAAACACTACTGGCCAGAAACATAATCCAAGCCAGCGACATGCCTGGTCCGACACCTGAACGGAACGGCAGAGACAGGAGTTTCAGCATCGGATTCACATTGCCTTGCTGGAGCGTCCGACGACTCGGCGTCAGCCGCTCGAAAGTACTGAGACCTGCCGTAATCGCGACAAAAACGAAGCCCATGGCCGCCTGCATATCCCGCCAGTCCTTATAATCACGGGAACTGGGCGTCACCGCCACCAGCCAGAGCAGATTCGGCAGCACCAGCCAGAGCACCAGAATACACAATCGCCAAGACCATGCGCGTTCCTGACGTGTATTGCGCAGAAGCGCCAACCCCAGGCAGAAGGCGAAAAAAGCCAATGCGACGGCACACAGCAGAATCATCAGGCTTCGGCGCCAAGAGTCGTCATTGGTGACCACATACGCCTTGCCGCACAATGCGAATGCCTCGCGGAGATAACAGCCGACCAACGGCACCAACGGCACCCATCCTGCGATCTGCGCCAACCCGATGCCACCTTGTTTGCCCGCAGGTCGCGGGATGCTCCCTACCATCACCACCCAGATGCCCGCCGCCAAGGAACAACCGAACAAGGTAACCAGACGCAGCCAGTCCGCCGCCGACAACCGTCCCGCATAGAGGAAGAAAGGCAACTCCATCACCGAACAGACCAACACGCACCCCAGCACCGACGCCGCCTTCCCTGACAGCGTGCGAATGGGAGTCAGACGAGTTCCGAGCAAGGGATCCAGCCCCTCCACCATCCGCTCCTGCGAGGTCGTGCGATAAATCTGCGTAAGAATCCATAGCATGCAAATCACACCCATTCCGCAGTAAAACCAAAAAACCATTGACTCTTCGCTGAAACTGGCAATGAAATCATCCCCGATTTCCTTGGGCAACCGAATATAGTAGAGCCCCACGAGGCACATCACCTCGAAGCATGCGGCAATCAAGGGCATCGTGAAGAGCATCCGATTTTCGCGCATCAGATGCAGTTCCTTCCAGAAGACCGGATTCCAATTGTCGGAAGTATGCTGGTCTAACATTGGGTGCTCCTTTTTAAACTGTGGGGCATGTCGCGTCGCGCAACCTGAGACCTGAGACCTGAGACCTGGGACCTGAGACCTGACGAAACCTAACCTCTAACCTCTAACCTCCAACCTTCAACCTTTCTGCTGGCGGGGCGCCAGCAGTACACCTCTACTGCACGGCGCCAGTGGTGGAGGCCATGAAGACGGTCTCCAAGTCGGTGCCACGGCGGAAGCCGACGACTCCCAGATGATTCTGGAAAGCGGCGGTCAGCGTCTCGTCCACCGCTGCGTCATCTCCTTGGACAGTCACGGTCAAGGCGCGGCGCGAACTGGCCACGACTTCGGTGACATGGGGCAGTTCCCGCACTTTCGCAAGCAACTCCGGCGAGAGCGCCGTGAACTCCAAGGTGATTTTGCGGATGGTTTCGCCAGAGGCGGCGTGGGCAGCCAACTCCAGTTCGGCAACGGCGCCGGAACGAAGGATTTTCCCTCGCTCCATAATCAGCACCTCGTCGCACATGTCCTCCAATTCAGTAAGGATATGGCTGGAAATCAGGATGGTCTGACCTTTGGCGGCCAATTGCCGGATGTCATCGCGCAACTCGATGCGGGCGCGTGGATCAAGACCGGCGGCCGGCTCGTCCAAAAGCAAGATTGCGGGATTGGGAATCAGCACACGCGCCAGCGAGACGCGCTGCTTGAGGCCCTTGGAGAGCGCGGCAAGCCGTCGGTCGGCCAGTTCGGACAGACGCGTGAATTCCATAATCTCCGCCACGCGGACACTGCGCTCTGGCTCAACCATGCCATTCGCCCGTGCGTAAAAATCCAAATACGGCAGGACTTTCCAGTTCGTGGCGGTCGGCAGAGAGTCCGGCATGAAACCAATCTGCGCAGAGAGACGCTCCGGGTAATCCACCACCGACACGCCGTCGTAGGTCACATCGCCCGCATCCGGCTCCTCACGCCCCGACAACAGTCGAAGAAGCGTGCTTTTACCAGCACCATTTGGACCCACCAGAGCCGTCACCTTCCCACTGGCAAGAGTGAAATCCAGACCATCTACCGCATGGACCTTGCCATAATGCTTCGTCAGGTTGGTGATTTTGATTTCCACAAAACGCCCTCCGCCGGTAAAATTGTCACGAATTGTCCAATTTTGTCATATCCTTATGATGCCGACATAGAATCACCGAGCCGACCACTGCGGTCAGCGGTGCGACCAACACCAGGCCGAAGCTTCCGATGATGGTCTTGACCGTCTCGGAGGCCACATACGGGTTGTTAATGAAGTCGATGGGACTGGTTCCCTGGGCGGCGAAGGTCATCATCAGCGTGAGATAGCCACCGGAGTATGCCAGGAGGAGCGTGGTGGTCATGGTTCCCACGACGCTACGGCCAATTCGCAGTCCCGAGAGCAGCAACTCGCCTCGCGGCAGTTCGGGACGACGCAGCACGACCTCCTCCATGCCTGCGGCGACATCCATCGCCAAGTCCATCACGGCACCGGAGGAAGAGAGGAAAATCGCCCCGATGTAGATATTCGGCAGGCTCAGGAACTCGTAGCCAGAATATAAGAGCGCGAGCGAATAGGGCATCACGCCGCCGTTGATGCGGAAAAGCCGCGTGAAGAGCATCGCCAGAAGCGCACTGGCCAGCACGCCCGCAATGGCTCCCGTGAAGGCAGTCACGCCCTTCTTGGTGACCCCGGCAACCAAAAAAATGATTGCGGCCGAGAGGATGACCACCGCGACCAGGCACACGCCAATGGCACTCCAGCCTTTCAGGCACAACGGAATGACCAATTTCCAAAGCACCAGCGCGGTAAAGACAAAGGACAGGAGCGCGTTGAAGCCCGTAAGCCGCCCGAAGACCACCAGCAGAACCGCGAAGAGCCCGAAGAGCAGCACCGTGTAGCCGATGCGGTAGTGGTCCTGGGCATTGAGCGTGTAGGTGGAGGGATCCACATCGTCCAACACCGCCACCAGGACGATGTCGCCTGGCTCAAAGACCTTGTCCAGTTCAAGTTGCGCCCGGACGATGTTGGAGGCGGAGAAGACCTGGCCTTTCCAGCGTCCCGTCAGGATTTCAACCTTGAGGGCCTGGACACCCTTCTGGACCAAGCCGATGGTCATCAGGTCGCTGTTGTCCACCTCGACCACCCGGGCGCGTTCCTTGCGCCCTGGCTGGGGATCCTGCCGAGGCAGCAAATCCACCTGCCAAAGCGCCAAGCACGCGACCATCATCACCGCCAGCGTCACCAGATTGCGGCGCAACGACGGGTTTTCCCAGATGGCTTTCCACCAACGCATAATCATGGAGTTTAAAGTCAAAAGGTAAAAGGTAAAAGTTATCGTTTCCGGTCGAAAGAATTGGTCTTTTGGACTTTGAACTTATGAACTTTACCCTTTACCCTTTAAACTTTGAACTTTATTTCACCAGTTCCTTCAGGCGCTGGGAGATATTGGTGTTGTCCAGCACATTGCTGAAATTCTCGGCACCGACGCCACTGGCGGTGGTGGAGACGGGCAGCGCGGTGTGCGCGCCGCTGGTCCAGCCGATGGCGGACTTGTTGTCCAGCATCTTGATCACGGCGGTAGTGAGGCCATGACCGTTGTTTCCGCCGTCCTTGAACTGGCGTTCGAAGGCCCGCTGGATTTCAGCCTGCTCGTTGGCGGTGAGATAGAGATTACCCAACTTGGCCTGGTCGGGCTGGTCGAAAATGAGTCCGGAGCATTCGGTGATGAGAGCCTTGGCCTCATCAAAGGTCTTGCCCTGGAGTGCATTGAATTTCACAATCATAGCCTCCTGCGAACAGGTCTGGGCTCCGAGATTCTGGATGAAGGACTGATAGGCAGTGCCGGCGAAACCGAGCGTCATACCGCCAGTCTCGTGGTCGCCAGTGACCACAATCAGCGTCTCGCCAGGGTGCTTCTCGGCGAATTCCAGCGCCAGCTCCACGCATTCGTCCAACGCGAGGACTTCACGGATAGTGGCTGCTGCGTCATTGGCATGGCACATATAGTCCACCAGACCACCCTCGACCATCAGGAAGAAGCCATTCGGCCCGTCCTCCAGCATGGCGATGGCCTGGCGGGTGAATTCGACCAGGTGAATGTCCTCCGGTCCCATGTCGATGTCGTAGGGCAGTTCATTCGGGGCACCAGAGGCCAAGACCTTCTTGCCCTCGCCCGGAGTGATCGCCTCGAACTCGGCACGATTACGCGCGACGATGTAACCCGCCTCAGCGGCCAGGTCGTAGATGTCGCCCTTGTACAGCGGGTCGTCTTCCTTGTTGTTCTGGGCCACGCCGCCGCCGCCGAAGTAGTCGAAGCCGGAGGCAATAAGATCCAGGCCAATCTGGTAGTAGTTGACACGGCTGACGTTGTGGGCGTAGAAAGAGGCGGGTGTGGCGTGGTTGATGGTCACGCTGGTGACCATGCCGACCTTCTTGCCGGCGGCCTTGGCGACCTCGGCGGAGGACTCCAGTTTTTGCGTTCCATCAGTATTCATGCCAATACGGCCATTGTTGGTCTTCTCGCCGCAGGCAATTGCGGTTCCGCTGGCGGCGGAGTCGGTGATGAAGGAGTCGGCGGAGGAGGTCGTGGTCACGCCCTGGCATTGCAGGTTGTTGATGGCCAGCCCCTTGCCACGGGTCAACTTGCTGAACTGCTCGGTGACCATACGCTGCGGGATGGACATGCCGTCACCGATGAAGAGGAACACATACTTGGGCTTCGCGACTTTTTGGACAGTCGGTTCTGGCTCGGGATCATCAGGTATGGGTTCGGGAGAAGTCGCAGGCAGTGGTGCTGGCGGCTCGCTCTTGGAGCACCCGGTGACAAAGAAACAGCAGGCTACAACGGCGAACAACGCCGCAAAGTAATTTTTCAGAGAACGCATTTTCTTTTGATTTAAGGGTGTGTGACAAGCAGACGGAAAAAAAGAACTATTGCAAATATAGTCTATATTATGAAAATTACCGCCTTTGATGCCAGAATGTTCCAATTATGAAAGTCCGTGCCCCCAGAAACCGCACCTTGATACTGACCGAGGACGAACGCCAACGCCTGGCACCACAACTCCTGTCTCCCAAGAATAATTTGA
>JAFZWH010000069.1 GCA_017617415.1 Victivallales bacterium
GGAAACTACCAATTCGCAATTTGCGATTCGCAATTACTAAGGAAGTGATGCATTAGCGCTCAGGGACAAAAACGTCCAGGGAGTATTCCTCTTTCTGCCGACGTATGTAGGGGAGATCGGCCGGCCAGCTCACCTCAATGTGGAAAGTGGCAATGCGCGGCAGTATGACCGGCGTCTCTCCTGATTCTTTGGGAAGATAGACCGGGGTGGCCCAAAGACGGATTACACAGGCAAAATCCTCTATGTCATCGGCACCATTTTTCGTAATAAAGCCCAGCCGGTAAAGATTCCAAAGGGTTTTATGGGGTGTGGTGCTAGTGTCAACGCCTACTTTGATTTCCGTTCCAGCATTGGTCAACATGGTAATCATGTGGCTGGTAATCTCATCACTTTTCAGGTGGTCTTGGATGATTGTATCGTCTTCTAGATCAGACCAAATGATATCGTTTGTAGGTTTTGGCTCGTTATCAGCTGACGGCTTGGCGATTATTTTATAGGAGCCGGTTTCACTAAGAGTATCGGGGTCATCGGGGTCGCCGAGATCCCAACCATCACACTCTCCCCCTCCAACTTCCGTGCCACTAGTCATTTTTTGGAAAATGGCAGGGGAAAATCTATAATAAAAGTCCTCTGGGACGGTGGGGTCTGGAGTTACTTTTTCTTTAGCGTTGAGCACAGCGTATTTCGTGAAATAGAGCATTTGCTCGGCGGCCTGGTCGGCATAAAACGCCATATTTGCGTCACGGGTGGCGTTAGCGCCGATGGGGAAGAGCCCCATGATGCTGACCACGCCGACGACACAGATGCCCATGGCGATGAGCACCTCGACGAGTGTGAACTGGAATTTTCGGAGCTGGTTCTTCATGGTTTCCGTTTACTCCGTGCGGATGCCGCCAGTGTAGCGGTTCACCTTGGCGATAAGCTGGTTTTCGGCGTTGTTGTTGCGGGTGACGGTCTTGTTGTCGGTCACCACGCCCTCGCGGACTGCGACCGCAAAAGCCTTTTTCTCCGCTGCGCGTCCGGAGTCGCTAAAGATTACGGCATGAATGTTATGTGCCCCAGATGTCAGAAGTCCGTCTTCATCTGTGACATTCTTCACTTCCAAGGGGAGAACAGTGTCCTCGCTGAAATAGGCGCCTTTGGGAAGGTACTCCCATTTGGTTCCGGGAACCCATTTTTCGAAGGTATAGGAGGCGGAGCCGCCAGAAACACTTTTGGTGACATAGCAGGAGCGGAAGGCGCAGCAGTAGCCGACATTGGTGCCGCTCTCCGGGAGATATGCACCACTGGCCGCATTGGAGGCCTTGTCCAAGATGACGACGGCGACGTATTTGCGTCGTGCGCAGGCCTCGGTGCGCGCCATGTTGAGCTGGCTGGTGGTCATGCGGAGGCCGTAGGAGACGGCATTGCCGGTCATCAGGCGAGTGAAGGCCGGCACAACCGCTCCCACGATGATACCGATGATCACCGTGACAACGAGAAGTTCGACTAAGGTGAAATTACGCTTCATTCAATTAGAAATTAGCAATTAGCAATTAGCAATTTGCAATTGCCGCTGGCAGTTAGCAAAGTTAATTGGGAAATTGCCTGAGTCGTTTTGAAAGTGTAAGAAGGAGGATGTATTAACAGTTAGAATCGGTGTCAACTGGCAAATGAAATTGCCAATTAGAAATCACCACTGGGTCCTTCGCCATTGAGTGGGAGGTAGTCGGTGCATTCGCCGTAAGCATTGACTCCGACGGCGTAGAAGACGATGGAGGTATCTTCCGTGCTGGCATTGTCGGCAACGGTGTAGAGCGTGACAGCCGGGGGATCGACATTGACGGATTTTTCCGCTTTTCCGAGCGGGAGTCGCTTGGGGAGTACGGAGACTTTGGCAGCAAGATAGTCGCAGCCGGCGGCGTCCGGAGTAAGATTCCACTCGGTGCGGGCGGCGTCTGCAATTTTCCGCGCGGCGACGAGCGGGTCTTCCGTGCGCAACGAAGCGTCCTCGCGCTCAATGAAGCAGCAGATGTTCTTCTCCGTGAGGAATTGGGGCTTGACATTGGCGGGAGCGGCGTAGATGCGGACGGAATTGAGGGACCTGGGAACCTCTTTCCAGACAATGCGGATGCCCCGATCGTCTTCTGAGAGGATCTCGATGGTGGGTGCCGGAAGCGTGGAGTTCACGCGGTGTTCCAAGACTGATGTGGCATTCAGGAGGTCAAGGAAGAAGGCGCCGGAGTCGCTGGGGGCGGCAGAGATGCTGTCCTCGCGCCAAAGTCCCGGTCTGGAAGGCAGAAGGAAAGTTCCCATCGAGTATGCGTATGCCTGCTTGATGGCCTCCCTGGCCGCCTCCCGCTGCGGATCTGCGGCGGGAAGGAGACTGGCGGCTTGCGCCAGAAGCTTGACGGCGGCAGTGGTAGCGGAAAGGGAGGCGGCGGTGTCTCGGGAGAGTCCGCCAAATTCGGCGGGCTGCATGAAGAAGTCGTTCCAGGCAGGGAGCCCTTCGACGCGATTTGCCAGGAGGGTATTGATGATTTCGGCGGGGTGCTGCAGCACTGCGTCGTCTCCAGCCGCCGTCCATGGCGTCTGTGTCGAAGAGACATCGGCACGTTTGAGGGTGGTGGGCATGAAGCAGTTGCTGGCAATTGCCTCGGTGGCGAGGAGATTCGGGATGCCATTGACGATCCAGAATCCGGTGGCGAAGTCTTGCCGGGCAAGCAGTTCATTGCGAAGCGCATCCAGCCAGCCGTCCTCAAAGGCGGGTGCGAGTTCGAGGAGGGAGGCGGTGGTGTAGAGATACGGGAGCATCGCGATGCCCTTTTGGAGATGGAACCAGTCATTGCAGTTGGCTTTCAGATAGTCGCGGAGGCCATCGATGGTCAGAATTGATCCGAAAGCCTGGTTGCCCTCCAGGAATTTCCAGGGCTGGTCTGCAGTGACGCCGAAATAGAGGATGACGGGCAGTTCATCGTATTCGGGGTTGGGAGCGCAGGTTCCACTGGCGGCATCCAACCACTTGGAATGATCGGCAAATTGTTTGGCGGTAATGACTTCGTAGGATATTCCGCCGAAGGTGGCGGTGCCTTCGCCCAGCGCGGAAAGGGTAAGATAGAGTCCGGGCTGGGTAAGCGTGACATTGCCATCTTCAAAGGTGTCGCCAGCCGCGTCCAATAGTGCCTGGAGGTCATCGGAGAGTGCATTGGCGGCTTTTCCGGAGATGGTGAGGTGCTGTGGCAATTTCACATCCACGTAGTAGCAGTGCCAAGGATAGGTTCCGCGGGTCTTGAAGAGGCTGGAGGCATGGACAAGAGTCGCGCCGTAGTCGTCATAGAGGTCAAGCGTGATGGTTGGCGCATCGAACCAGAGGTTTTTCGCGACCAATCCATCGGCTTTGATCCAGACGTAGAAGCGGAGGATTTTCCCAGAGAAGTCGCCAATTTTCTCATTGGCAATCACTGGGTTTTTGAAAGTGATACTCTGGTTAGAGAGCACAATGAGTCCCGTGCCCTTGGCGTCATCCGGCAGTCCTTCGGGCTGAATCAACGACGCCTGGTCAGCACCTGCGAGTTCCGCGAGGCTAAGAGCGGTAGCGCCAGTGTCTTTCGCCCCATGCATGAAGTCCCCGGCAAGGATTGCGATGATGCAACTAAAGCATAGCGCAGTAGTCAGTTGGAGAGAGAATTTTGGCATTCCAGATTCAAGGCTTAAAGGTGAAAGAGAAAGTCGCAGACGGAGAAATTATCTACAACTACCTTAAAATACCTATGTAAATTTTACGAAAAAAAAGCGAAAAAAACAAGCAGAACCAGAGATATTCATGGTTTTTCATGAAAAATCTTGAGGCGGGCGCCTCACTCCGGCTCAATTCTGCCAGGCAAAAATCCGTCGAAAAGGACACTTGAAAAAGCCCTTTCCAACCAAAGTGCGGGGTTTCCGCAAATTAATCTGTTCTATTTTTCGTTGCTGACTACTAGCTGCGCATAGGCATCAGGATGTAGATGAAGCCCGGGTCGCCAGTGAGTTCAACGGGGGTGACGGCATCGTTGAATTTTAAGATGAACTCGTTGCAGTTAAGTGATTTAATGGGATCAGAGAGATAGGCGGGGTTGAAGGAGATGGAAATGGGATCGCCTTTGAGGGCAATGCCGATGGTCTCATTAGCTTCGCCGACTTCGGAGGAAGAGGCGGAGATGGTCATGTTTCCTTCCACGATGTCCAGTTTCACGGAACCAGCCGTATCCCCGCTGTCGAAGATGACAGGCGAAATGCGCTTGAGGACATCGAGGAAAAGAGCACGCGGAATGGTGACTTCATGGTGGAAACTGACGGGAATCACCGAACGATAGTTCGGGTAGGTCTGTTCGACCAGCTTGCTCATGATGGTCGTGGAACCGGTTTCAAAGACCGCCATTGCCTTGGTCAGATGAACCACTACGGATTTGCTCTGATCCAATGACTTAATCAATTCCGCCACGACTTTGTATGGCATGATGAATTCGCCGTCACGAACCTCCGTGGCATCGCTCCCTTCAGCACTGGCAATGGGAGCCTCGACAAGCGCCAGGCGACGGCCATCCGTGGCTGCCACGGTGCGGATGCCGCTACGAAGCGAGAAGAGGATGCCATTCAGCGCCTTGCGTGATTCGTCATCGCTTCGGGCATAGGCAACCTTGACGAGTGAGTCGATGAGGTCTTTGCCACCTATGACAAACGCCCAGTCCTCGACAAATGGGTCGGCGCTTGGATAATCGGCGGCGGGGATACCATGGAGAGTGTATTTGGCGTTGCCACAAGAGAGCTTGATGGTCTCAGGTGCATCGTTATCGCAGATGAAGTTCACATCGCCAGTCGGCAGACGGCTAATAATTTCGTTGAATTTCTTGGCCTGAATGGTGACAGCTCCCTCTTCCTCAACCAATGCGGAGACGGCGGTCTTAATCCGCATTTCAGTATCATAGGTTGTCAGGGTAAGCTGGTCATTTTTGGCCTCGACCAAGATATTGCTCAAAATCGGGATGACTGGCTTGCTGCTGATGGCACTCATCACGTGACGCAGACCGTCGAGGAGATTTTCAGTGGTTACTGTGAATTTCATTTGAGGTTCTCCTGTCACAACACGGAGTTTCAAGTTACCTCGAAAGGATCCGCATCGCTATTAAGAATGGTTTTATAATCTTTAAAACTTAACATTAGTAGAGCCAAGAAATTGTGTAAAAAGAAAACACAACTAACTAAGCAATACTAATTTATGATTGTTGAAAAATTTGTTGATTGGAGATTGGTGAAGTTGTAGAAAACCTTTTCTACAATTTCTTTGACAGGGTTTTTACAGGAAGTTGAACAGGGTTTTTACAGACGAGTTTTTGTCAAACGACAATCATCTTTTAATATATGAGCGATATTGGGTTTTTCAAGTCGCAAGACAGCGTTATTTTTTTAGAAGACGATATTGTAGGCGATTACTAAAATGAATTGACTTTGTTCCCAAAGCGGATTTCTCGTCGAGGAGATTTTGCATGTTTTTCCCAATGCATCATAGTTCACACCGTGATGGCTATTTCACGGTCAAAAAGTCCAGCCAATTAGCACTACTGTCCGGTAAAACCACCATCACAAGGCAAAAATGATAGGAAAACTAAGATTCCGTTTCTTTTCCCGCCATCAGACTTGCCATCGGACGAAAACCGCATTACATTACCATCGTAAGGGGTGAGGGCATGCCTCCCTATCTGGACGCATATGCGCATATATATAGGCAAAATGCTTGTATGTCTTGAGCCGGGACAGCAGTGAATCATTAGGTATTCTTGTGGGGATATCGCTAAAGAATTGTATTGACGAGTAGGTTGCCAATTCGGTTTTTTTGCTCAATAAATATAGAGAAATCCTCTATGTTTTCCATTATTCTCCAGTTTTCGGGAGCCACTGATCCATATCTACGGGATCGCCAAATGGCAATGTAACGCTTGGATGACAATGCCCGAAGGGAAAATTCTCGATGACCGGTCCAGGAACGAATTCGGCGTATTCTTTGCGAATTTCGGGAAGGAACTCGGCATCCTCGGCATTGGTGAATTGTCCAAAGATGAGTCCTGCAAGCCGTTTGAGAATTCCCGCCTGGCGGAGTTGATTTAATTTGCGGTCGATGTCATGGGCGGGTTCCGAAATGTCCTCCAAGGCAAGAATAGTTCCGGTGAGGTCTGGGAGGAATGGCGTGCCCAGGAGTGCGCAGAGCAAGGTCAGGTTCATCGGAATAAGGTTACAGGCTACAGGGTAATGAGAATAAGCGGATTTTAGGAGAGTAGGACAAGAAAGCAGAGTATAGGGCTCGATGACCTGGGTAGTTTTTCCAGGCTGTTTATTTGGCTCTTTCAGATTATCATAAGAATCTTTCGTTCGGTTTCCCTTACCTTGTATGTTTAAAAATGTTTCTGCTTCAATTTGAAACGCTTGTGAAGAAGGGTCGTTAGCCCAGCTGGATTGAATCATGGGACCGTGGATGAGTTTTCGACAACCATGCTTCCATGCGACAAGAAGCAGCGCGGTGATATCACTGTAACCGCAGAGGAAGCAGTCCTTTCGGCGTAGTGCCTCGAAATCAATTTGTTCCAGCACGCGGGTGACGCCGTAGCCTCCGCGGATGGCAACAAGCCCAGAGACTTCCGGATTGTACAAAAGGTCATTGAATTCTTTGGCGCGGTGGACGTCATCGCTGGAAAAATGTCGCGGTCCCGGTGATGTCACTGAATATGGAAGGACTTCCATGCCAGTATATTCTTCAAAATTTTTCACGCCGACAGCGAGTTTTTCCGGGTCAGCAGAGTTGGCGATAGCGAAAATGCCAATCTTTTTTGTTTTTCTGGAAATGTCGGTCATTTTCAATTAACAGTGTTATCTTATATGTTTTGAACCAATGAATGGAATATAATCCCTCGATGAAAAACTCTTCTACATCCATTTTGATTTTCATGCTTTGCTGGGGGGTGCTGGCGGTCGGACAGGAATCTTCGCTGACACCCTTGGAGGACTACGATACATTCCAGCAGGAGCAAGAGCTGGTACTGCAGGCGCAGGAGTATGCGGATGCCAAGAAGTATGTCCGTGCGGCTGAACAATATCGGCGTGCGGCGAAATTGGCGTCGTCTTCGGAAAAGCGTGCATCGTATTTGGTTCGCGAGGCGGAGAATCTGCTGTTGGGGAAGAAGTCCCATCGCGCCAAGCAGGTCTATTTTGATTTGGTGAACAACTACCGTTTTTTCATTCCGTTGCATACGGTTCTGGAGCAGATGCGTGAATTGGCAGACTACTTCGAGCACGGCACTGGCACGCTTCTGCGTTTCAATGACCCTGGCGTCGCCATCGAGATATATCGCGAGATTGTGAAATGCCAGCCTGGCGGTGAGCAGTCGTTGAATGACCGACTGGTGCTGGGGCGGAAACTGGAGGCTGATGGCCAGCGCGAGGAGGCGGTGAAACTCTACCAGGAGACGGTAAAACTTCTTCCGCGAAACCCCAATGTTCGACTGGCGCTGGCGCAGTGTCTTTCGAAACTGGCTGCCGAATCCGATGGCGACGGCGAACTCTCGCGCGCGGCAATCCGGGAAGCGCAGAGTTTCTTGGAGTTCGCATCGCCAAATGACCCGCGCCAGGAGTTGGCCACGGAGATTATGACCCGTGCGAAGAATGACGAGGCGCAACGGATGCTCTCCCGCGCGGAGTTCTATCTGGTCAAGTACCATTATCGTCCCGATGTGGCACGGCGTTATCTCTTGGATGTGATGCGGGAGTATCCCGACAGCACTTCGGCCCCCGTCGCCAAAGAACTCCTTGAGTTACATTTCCCGGAATCTTCAGAATAATATATATAAATAGTTAATCATGAAAAAGTTACTGCTATTAATTCTGGTGGTTTGTGCATCTTGTGCACAATATCGTTTTGGCACGATGCTGCCAAAAAAGTACCAGTTGATTGCGGTGGCTCCTGTGGAGAATTATTCCAATGAGCCACGCCTGGAGTCGTTGTTGCGCAATTCTTTGGCGGAGAGTCTAGTGCAGACACCTGGCGTAACGTTGTCTGCCCCTGGTCAGGAAGAGGGTTTGCTGCTGGTGACGCGCATCAAGGAGCTGGATCAGCAGCGCCGTGCTCGTGCGCGGCTTCGCGAACATGATTATCGTGATGATTCCGGAAGCACTTATCAGACGGTGGTGTTTCAAGTGACGGTTCGCATTGAATACGAAGCAATAGCCAGCGACTCAGAGACACCCTATCGCATTGGTGAAGTGACGGCGACAGCGGATTATCCGATGATGGCCGACCAGGAGACTGGCCGGGATGAGGCGTTCCGGGAGGCGATGCGGAGCGCTGCGCAGAAGATTGTAGCCGAGGTGACCGAGGGATGAGCGATCTGCGAGTCGGTCAGGGCTATGACATCCATCGGTTGGCATCCGGTCGGCGTTTGTTGCTCGGCGGGGTGGAAATCCCTACTGCCGAAGGAATAGGGTTGTTGGGTCACTCGGATGCGGATGTGCTGTTTCATGCCATCATCGACGCGGTTCTTGGGGCATTTGCGTTAGGTGATATCGGCCAGTGGTTTCCAGATGATTCGGCGGAGTTCGCGGGCGCCAGTAGCCGCGATTTGCTTGTTCGGGTGCTTACCGATGAACGTCTGGCGGACGCCCGGTTGGTGAATTTGGACTGCACGGTGATTGCGCAACGCCCGAAGTTGATGCCATATATCCCGATGATTCGTAAAGCAATAGCGGATATCTTTTGGGTGCCCATAGAGCAGATTTCGGTGAAGGCGAAGACCAACGAAGGGCTGGATGCCATTGGACGCGGCGAGGCCATTGCGGCTTGTGCCGTGGCACTAATGACTCGCGCGAAAATGCGTGAGCCCGGAACTTAATCATTCATTTGTTAAAAATAAGATAAATTAGGAGAAACTGCAATGAAGAAATACAGCGAAGAACACCAGTGGATTGATGTGAATGAAGACGGCTCGGCGACGGTGGGCATCACCAAATATGCTGCCGATGAGCTGGGCGAAATCACCTTTATTGAGTTGCCGACTGTCGGCCAGGCGTTGAAAGCCAAGGAACAGCTTTGCGTGGTGGAGTCGGTTAAGGCGGCGTCGGATGTCTTTATGCCAGCTTCTGGCACGATTACCGAAGTGAATACAGTGCTGGACAGGGATCCCTCCGCCCTGAATAACGATCCCGAAGGCATCGGGTGGATTTGCCGCATCGACAAGGCTGACCCCGCAGATTTGGCCGCTTTGATGGACGAGGCGGCATATCAGGCGTTCTGCAAGGTCGGGGAATAAGAAAGTGATCGTTTTCGCTCGCGTTGCGAGCGAGCATTTAGGCCACGTTCCTGCTGGCGGGGCGCCAGCAGTACCTCTATTCCCATCGGCGGTCCCAGATGGACAGACATTCCTTGTTGTTGTCGGCGAAGAAGGTCCGCGAGCCGATTTTGGCTTCGCGGATGACTCGATAGCCGGCGTGGATTTCACGGTTGGTGTCGTATGCCTGTGCCACGACGAGGGCGAGTCCTGGTTCGGTGAAGTCGAAATTTGCCTTGATGGTGGTGAGCAAGTCGAAATCGAGGGAGTCCTCCAGGGGGGTGCCGTCGTCTTTCCAGCGTTGTAGCGCCTCGTGGATGGCCTCGAGGTCGGCGGAGGCTTGGTCGATATTGAGCCGGGCGCAGATGGAGGCATCGGAGGCGGAGAATATCGAGGGCTTTTTGTTTTTGCCGAAGTCGTAGGTAATGCCCATCGGCGGGATGATGCAGATGTCCTCTCGGATGATATTGCTCCAGTCGGGGAGCCAGAAGAACTCCTGCTTGAATTGCATGGCGGCGTTGCGGGGGAGCGTCGGGAAGCCATCGGCGGCGTAGTCGTTTGCCTCGTAGCCATTGATATTCAGGAGGTCGTCTTCGTCGATATAGTCTTTGTAAGCGGCGATGAATTGGTCGATTTGGGCGATGAGGTCGGCGTCGTCAGCGAGGTCGAGGCCGGTTTTGAGGTCGTTTTCGATGGAAGTTGGCTTGATGCCATTTTCGGCGGACTGGAGATAGACAAAAACACGGTCGGCGTCGAAGGGATGCGGTCTGCCGTCGAGCATCCAGCATCCGAAATCGGAGTTTTCGCGCAAGGCATCGGTTTCGCTTTGGCCGAGAGTTCGGTTGGAATAGAGTCGCCGGTCGGTGAGGTGCATCCAAAATGCGGTTTCGGCGGCGGACTCGGCTTGGTAGCGCAAAAGGCCCTTGGTGGAAATCATATAGGATTCCTTGCTGATGACACTGCTGACGAGCATGATGTGCGAGATGAGCAGCATGCACGCTGAAAGCACGCCCATGACCATCAGGAGAGCCATCCCGGATTCGCTACCCGCGGGTAACTCGCGCAAGAATGCGCGAGCACAGAACAACTGATGCGCGGGCACGGAACCTGCGGGCACGGAACCACGCGCGCAAAAATGCGCGGGCACAGAACATTTATCGTTTGTCGTCATCAAGGGGATTCCATTTGCCGTAGCGTTCGCGGAAGGAGTTGCCGAGGGTGCGACGGAGCCAGGTATGGGTACGGTCGTCCTGCCAGACCACAGTCATTGCGATGGCGAGCGGGATGTCCGTGCGTTCGGAGTCGGCAGTCTCCCATTGGTCGAGCCATAGGGCGCGATTTTGCCAGTCGTCGTCGGAGTCATTCCAGTCGAGGTAGAGGAAGTGCAGTTCGGCGATTCCCTCTGCGAGGAGGACGCGCTGGGTGCGTTCGGCGGCCTGGTTCCAGTCGTAGAATGGTCGGTCGGAGTAAGCGAGGTAGAGTGCGCCATCTTCGAGGATGAATTCTGCGAAGCGGATCCCTCCTTCTATATCATCATGGATGGGATGGAGATACGCAATACGTAGCCCGCTGGGATCCGCAACGATGAAGGGGTAGGTCTCCTTGGCGTCGGAACCGTCGTCTCGCCAGATAAACGGCACTGCGTTGGCCAGGACTGCGTCGATGGTTCGGTCGAGATTCATCAACTCAATCATCCGGTTGCGTTCGCGGATGATTTGCTGCCAGCTACGGCTGACATTCTGCGAATAGACGAAAAGCCCCGCCGCGATCATCGCCAGGATGCTGGCGGCAATCATGAGTTCGAGGAAGGTGAATGGGCGTCGGAGGCATCGCATGTCTGTCGTCTAATGCCCTCCCAGCGAGTTGTAGCCCAGGTCGTCTTCCTTGAGGATTTTCCGAACGGATTGTTCGGCGAAGATATTTCCGGCTCGGTCAAACACCACAACATGGTATTCGCCGAGCCGCCATTCGCGGATGGACTCAAGGGCGTCTTCCGGGAGGTCTTCGACATCAAAGAGTTCACAGGAGGCGGTATAGCCATCCAGGAGAAGGTCGTCGGGGGGATTGGCATCGGGGCCGCAGGCCAGATAGAACTCCACGGCATTGGTGAGCAGATGCTCGCGCAGCCACCGACGCTGCTCGCGCAATATATTGGCGCGGGCAGTGCCGACAATGGCAGTGGTGGCAGCCACGCTCGTCGCCAAGATGAGCGCGGCAATCATCACTTCCATGAGGGTGAATGGGCGAGAATTATGCATTACTCTATTAACGAAAGGCGAGGAGTTTTATTGCGGTTCTGGCGCTAAGCGCGGGCGATGGTGGCGACGGCGATTTCGCGTGCGCCGGCGGTCAAAAGGACTTCGGCGGCGGCGGAGAGGGTGGCGCCGGTGGTGAAGACATCGTCAATCAACAAGATGGTGCGGTCCGCGATTTGGGGTGCCAGCCTCGGCGGAACGCAGAAGGCGCGGCGGAGATTGCGCAGGCGGGCCTCGGCGTCCAGGCGAGCTTGGTGACCGGTTTGGCGGTTCCTTCTAAGAGGGGTGATGCAGGGGATGCCGAGGTCTCTTGCGAGGAATTTGGCGATTAATTCAGCCTGGTTGAAACCCCGCTGAAGCCGCCGAAGCCAATGCAAGGGAATGGGGACGATGCAGTCGGGATGAACCAATGGCTCGGCGCTACGCCACTGTCGGGCGATGGCGCGGGCAAAATAGGGCGCGTATGCGGTGGCTCGGTGATATTTGTAGTCTCGCACGAGGTCGCC
>JAFZWH010000070.1 GCA_017617415.1 Victivallales bacterium
AGGGCGTCCGGCGCGTGGGTGAATTCGTGGGGCGTGAGCGCCGCGTCCTCCGCCACCCGCTGATCGAACGTCAGCTTCGGCAGGGTCCGCAGCAGGTTCCGGCACTGGGGAAAGATCCCGAAGAACGCGCCGCCGTCCCGGCAGTCCGCCCGGAGAAATTCCCGCACCCGCCGCCAGCCGGGGATGCGGGCGGCGGAGACCACGCCCGCCGATGCGAACAGGTCGAAAAGCTCGGCAGCGGATGCCATCTCGACTCCGCACAGGCGCGAGGCGATCAGGGCGCGGGTCGTCTTGCCTGAGCCCACGCCGCCCTGCAATATCCAGCCCCTGTCGCCGGGCATCGTGCCGGAGCGCATCGCGGACACTACCTCCGGCCAGCGGCAGGGGGCGGGGTCGAGTCCCAGGCGGAGCATCCTGGAATAAATTGAGGCGGAAAGGTCAGCCACGGTTTCCCTCTCTAAGCATCGCCTCGCGCTCCAGACGGTTGACGTATATGTCGATCGCCTTGACAATTTCCAGCGGCGCTATCTGCTTGGACATGGTGATTCTCTCCGGCATTGCCCAGTGCATCGGTGGCGCATTGGAGAATGCGAGATCTGTGTAGCATGGTGTCGACACTGGCATTTCCCATTTTGCCTCAACGTGTGCCATTTCCCACCTCCATGTTCAAATTGGCAAGTGTCCCGCCTTCTTTCATTGCAAGACGTTCCACGCGGCAAATGTTTGCCGGAATGACGGGTGGCTTGTGAAATTGCCAATATTCGCCCCAGCCGTTGTCGATGGTGTCGCGGTCGAACCACGAGCCATCCTTCATGAGAATCTCCAGATCCCAGGCAACATAAGGCCCGAGGGATTGATTGTCGTATTCTGTTCGCTTCGCCACCTCCAGGAAGTTGTTTATAGGGGATGGCAAAATCTTCTCCTAACACCGCAGAGATGTCCTCGATTCCGTATCCCTGGAACTTCAGTGAATCGATTGTCTCCTCGTAGAGATTCATTTCTTCGCTCCTTCAGTTTTCAGTCTGTCCAACCAGTCCCACAGCAGGGGGTCGGTGGGGGAGTAGTGGCGGGGCTGCTGTGGATTTCTTTCTTTTTCTTTCTTTTCTCTATTATTCTCTGGAACAACTAAGGTACGCGCGGGCGCGCGTACTGGAATGCGCCCGTCAATGTGCCCGGAAACGTGCCCCGAGGTTGGTTTTATACAGGCATCATACCTATTGTTTCCAGCGGTTTGCGTTCTATTCGCTAACGTGCCCGAAAACGTGCCCGAAAACGTGCCCGACACGTCCAGCAGCGTCCCGCCTCGAACGCCGTCGCGATGCTCCGCGACCGAGCATAGTCCGGCGGCGCAGAGGTCGGCGAGGATGTTCCTGGCGGCGTGATGACCCACTCCCCACTCGTCGGCGAGCTGGCGGGTGGACACCACGACCTGTCCGGCCTGTATGCCTCCCCAGCCCGGCACCTCTGTCGGCGCGTGTGAGGCGCGAGCCAGCAGCCAGCACGCCGCGCCGTGGCGGTCCAGCACCAGCGTGGCGGCGAGCGACGCGAGGCGGCGGGGGAGCTTGGTCCAGGGTTCGAGTGGCATTAGTTGGCGTCCGCCTCTCCATTGTCCGGGGCGTTGCAGAACAGGTCAGCCTTCTCCTGCATTGTCATAATCTCGATGAAGGTCTCGCCGGTGTCGCTCCTGGTGATGGTCTTCTTGCCTCGCTCCGGCACGTTGAACTCAACCTCGCAGTCCACATCTCGGTATTCGTACCCGTCGTGGATTTTCGCGGCTGCCTGGCGAATGATGTTCTCCTGCTGGACAATGTCGGCTTTGTACTGGCTGGAGATCTCCTTCAGAGCATCCTCCAGCCCGTTCCTCTTGACGGTTGCCTGACTCATCTCTTCGGCGAGCGACAGTTTTCCTCGTCGGTAAACTGGCATCTCAGAATCTGCTTCACGATTTTCTTTTCCATTTTTCTCCTGTGTTTTTCTGGTTTTTTGTGGGGGGGGGTCAGAACGGTGTATTGGAGTAGTCCGGGGCTGGTCGCGGCGCGGGAATGTCCTCCGGGCCGACCTGCGGAGCGGGGCGGGCGGCGGGAATCGCCAGCACGGCGTATGCCTCGGCGTTGAGGTTGGTGTAGATTTTTCCATTGTACTCGCGGCCGCCGATGGTCCCGGTGACGCACGCTGGCGTCCCGGCGGTCAGCATCTGCGCGGCCCGCTGAGCGTCGCGGCGGAACCGCACGCGCACGAGGTCGGCGTAGGTTCCGCCGTTGGCTCCGCGCCGCGTCACCTGGAAGGTCAGTTCGAGCGTGTCGCCGGAGGCGGTCTTGCTCTGTATCCATGTCTGAGAGCCGGTCACGACGCCCACAAGCGAAAACGATGCGAAGTCATCCATCGTGTGCCTCATGTGCGTTTGTAAAATTAATCCACGCCGCCAGCGCGGCCCGCGGTGCGGTTGCCGCTTCGGCAAAGCATCTGCATCCCGGAACCGTATCGACTCTGAACTCGGAGAGCCATCTCCCGAGTTCGTGTCCTTCTCGCTTTATCATGGCCGCGCCCGGCTCTTGGTACAGGATGAAGTTTTCCAAAATTTCACCCACTGTCGGAGCCGGGTAATCAGCATGTTCGCAGTTGGACGGAGAAGTTCTGAATGTTAATGTGAAAGTCTGGGAGAAAACTCCAGAAGGGCTAAGCCTCCACACCAGGACCGTATGCTTGAAGTGTTCGCGGACGCGGGGGTTTTTGCAATCCTCGATGGGCGGAACAATGCGCTCCCAGGAACTTGAACCAGTCGGGTCGGACTTGCAGTAACTTTCGAACATGGATATATCCGTCATTGTGCCACCTCCTTGAACACGACAATACGCGTTGGTTTTGCGCGGGAAATGAACGCGGCGGCCCCGGCCTCGAACCTTTCCTTTGCGTCCTTCTTGGTCAGTTTTTCTCCCTTGGCGGACGCGGCGGCGCAGACCTTATCGACATAGAGGCTCTCCACCTGCGCCGTGGAGGCGGTGCAGCACTCCAGGAACTCTCCCCGGGTGATGATGTCCGAGACCGCGAAGCAGAGCCCGCAGATGTCGGACACCTCGCGCCTCCCCGCGACCTCCTGGTAGGCGTAGCCCGCGCATTCGCCGTGCTCGTCCAGGTATGCTTTCATGGCGTCCTCGACCTGCGTGCAGAACCTCTTGACGATCTGCGCTTTGGCGTAGTAGGTCGCCAGCGTCTCCGGCGTGGTCAATGCCTTGGTGCTGTCGCGCATCACGGCCAGCGCGTCCGTCTGCGCCTTGAACGCGGGGCAGACGGCCTTCGCCTTGCAGTACCGGCACTGCTCGCCCGCCTCCAGCACCAGCGGGCCGGAGGTCGCGCGGTCGATCACGCGGCGGATGTTTCGGGCGATGGCGTCGGGGCGGGTGAACTCATGGCAGGTGTGCGCCTTGATGCGCGGCTGGAAGACATGGGCGACGCACCGCGTGGCCCCGGTGAGCTGCATCGCGCCCAGCGCGTAGGCGGCGAGCTGGAGATTGCCGGAAACGTCCGGCACGGGCACGCGCCCGAACTTCCAATCAATAA
>JAFZWH010000071.1 GCA_017617415.1 Victivallales bacterium
CCGACGAAGAGCGGGTGTGGGGCAAAGGGGCGGGACTGGAATTCGGGGTGGAATTGACAACCGATGTAGAAGGGATGCTCCGGCAGTTCGACCATCTCCACGAGTGTCCCGTCCGGACTGAGTCCCGCGACCTTGAGACCGGCTGCCTCCAACTGCGTCCGAAAATCGTTGTTGAACTCAAACCGATGACGATGGCGCTCCGAAATCAGCTCCTTGCCATACAGTTGTGACGCACGGCTGCCCGCCACCAGCCGGCAGGGATATGCGCCAAGCCGCATGGTTCCGCCTTTCTGGACCACACCGCGTTGTTCGGGCATCAGGTCAATCACCGGATGCGTGCTCTGCGCATTGAACTCCGTCGAGTCCGCGTCCGCGTAGCCCAGGACATTTCGCGCGTATTCAATCACCATGCACTGCAACCCCAAACAGATGCCGAGGCACGGAATCCGCTTCGTCCGCGCATATTTCAGCGCGGCGACTTTGCCCGCGATGCCTCGGGCACCGAAGCCGCCAGGCACGAGGATGCCGTCATAGCCATCCAGTTTCGAGCAGTCCGTTTCCAGTTCCTCGGCCTCCAGCATCTCGCACTCCACCTTGGCGTGCAGTGCGATACCCGCATGTGAGAAGGACTCGAAGATGCTCTTGTAGGCATCACGCAGTCCCGCGTATTTGCCGACCAGCGCGATTCGGCACGTCCTCTCGGGATGCAGCACGCGGTTCAGCAGTTCATGCCAGTCATCCAGATGACTCTCCTTGACGGGGAGCCGCAGCAATTCAAGGACCTTGGCGTCCATCCCGCGCTCCGCCAATTCCTGCGGAACCTCGTAGATGGAGTGCTGGACATCGCGCTCCTCGATTACAAACTCGTCCGGCACATTGCAGAAGAGCGAGAGTTTCCGGCGCTGCTCGTCCTCCATCGCCATTTCGGTACGGCAGACGAGCATGTCGGGAAAGATGCCGATGTTGTGGAGGATGCTCACCGACTGCTGGCTCGGCTTGGTCTTCATCTCGCCGACCGACTTGATATACGGCACCAGCGTGAGGTGAATCACAATCGCATTGCCCAGGCCGGACTCGTTCTTGAATTGGCGGACGGCCTCCAGGAAGGGCAACGACTCGATGTCGCCCGCCGTGCCGCCAATTTCCGAAATCACGATGTCGATTCCGGGCTTCGCGGCGCTGCGGATGGCCTTCTTGATCTCGTCGGTGATATGCGGAATCATCTGGACCGTCGCGCCCAGGTATGCGCCCTCGCGCTCCCGCGCAATCACCGCGCTGTAGATTTTCCCGCTGGTGTAGTTGCTGTGGCGGTCGCAACTCACGCCTGCAAAGCGCTCGTAATGGCCGAGGTCCAGGTCGGTCTCCGTGCCGTCGTCGGTCACATAGACCTCGCCATGCTGATAGGGCGACATCGTGCCGGGGTCCACATTCAGATACGGGTCGAACTTCTGCATGGCGACAGTGTAGCCACGCGACTTGAGCAGGTAGGCCAGGCTCGCGGCGGTGATGCCCTTGCCAAGTCCCGAAACCACTCCGCCAGTAATGAAGATGTGCTTGCTCATAAATGGATTAGAAGTTCTTAATCAGATCCCGGAACTGTCCGAAGAGATACCGCGCGTCAACGGGTCCGGGGGCCGCCTCGGGGTGATATTGCACGGAGAAGGCGGGCAGCGTGCGATGGCGGATGCCCTCGATGCTCCCGTCGTTCATATTCAGATGCGTGACCTCCAGTTCCGCCGGCAAGGACTCCGGCAGAACCGCGAAGTTGTGGTTCTGCGAGGTGATCTCGACATTTCCGGTCAGGAGATTCTTGACCGGGTGGTTGCAGCCGTGATGCCCGAAACGCAGCCGTCCCGTCTGCGCACCGCACGCCAGTCCGAGCATCTGATGCCCCAGGCAAATCCCCATGATCGGCACCTTTCCCAACAACTTGCGCACACACTCAATCACGCCGGTCACGCCCGCCGGGTCGCCCGGACCATTCGACAACAGCACACCCGACGGCTTCAGCGCGAGAATTTCCTTGGCACTCGTGGAGCAAGGCACCACAACCACCCGGAAGCCACTTTCGGCCAACTGCCGCAGGATGTTGTATTTCACCCCGCAGTCCAGAACCACCACCGTCTTGTCCCCCGACTCCGACCAGATGTAGGGTTCTGATGCAGTCACCTTTGCCGCGCAGTCCAGCCCGTCCAGCCCCGGCCATTCCTGCGCCTTCGCAACCGCCTGATCGACCGGTAGATTCGTGCCATCCGCATGCAGCCACGCCCGCTGTGTGCCGGTCTCGCGCAGATGCAGCACCAGCCGCCGCGTGTCCACTCCCGCCAAAATCGGCTTTCCGGCACTTGTCAACAACTCATCCAGGCTCCGCTGACTCCGCCACGAAGAGGGTGGATTCAGGTTCTGAACCACCAGACCGCTCAAGAAGACTCCCCGCGACTCCATGTCCTCGTCATTGCAACCATAATTGCCGACCTCCGCAGTGGACAACGCCACAATCTGGCCAAAATACGACGGATCCGAGACAATCTCCTGATAGCCGGTCATGCCCGTGTTGAAGACCGCCTCGCCCGGCAGGTCGCACGCCGCGCCGCAGGAGATGCCTGGAAATACCGCCCCGTCTGCCAGAGCCAGATATGCTTGTGAAGACATTGCCTTTTTCTCCATGGTGGTTTGCCAAATCTGTGTTACAAGCAACTCGCGTGCCAAGAAGATGGCGCAGAAAAGAGCCGGCAAATGTACATTTTTGTAATAAAATCGCCGTAAAAAGCAACAATATTGTTCAATGATACCTAGCAGGACTAGAAGGACTAGTGCTCTGTAACAGTTGAAAAGCAACAAAAATGTGCTATATTCTCCAATGGCGCGGGACACCAGTCTTTCACAACCAGCCATAGGAGAATAAATGCCCAGGATTCGCTACCAGGTAAAACTCACGGAAGAGGAACGCGCGATGCTCAGCCGTCTTGCCGGCACCTCGCGCGGGACTCCCCAGAAAGTCAAGAACGCCTTGATTCTCCTCGCCGTGGACCGCGGCGAGTTCCAGGAGAGCCACAACACGGACGAGCGCATCGCCGAGATCCTGGACATAGACCGAAGCCGCATCTACCGCGTGAAGCGCGACTGCGTCGAGCACTCGATCGAGGTTGCCCTGACGGGACGGACCGCAGACCGCTTCCACCGAAGGCGGAAACTCGACGGCGAGCAGGAGGCGCAACTTGTCGCCATTGCCTGCAGCACACCCCCCGCCGGACATTCGCAGTGGTCGCTGCGGATGCTGGCGGACAGGCTCGTGGAGCTGAAGATCGTCGACTCCATCTCCCACGAGACCATTGGCCGCACGCTAAAAAAAACGAGATAAAGCCATGGCTCAAGACGGAATGGGTGATCCCCCCGACCAGAGCGGTGCCTTCGTGGCGGCCATGGAGGCGGTGCTGGACATCTACAAGAGGCCCTACGACCCGATGAACCCGGTGGTGTGCATCGACGAGATGCCCAAGCAGCTCATCCTGGAAAACCGCCAGGAATTCACCGATTCAAAGGGTGTTGTGCATTATGACACCGAGTATGTCAGGAACGGGACGACAAATGTCTTCATGGCGGTCGAGCCCCTGGCGGGGAAAAGGCGCGCCAGCGTGATCGGCACCAAGACAAGAAATGACTTCGCTCAGTTTGTCGCCGACGTGACGGACGACTACCCTGACGCGCCTTGCGTCACGGTCGTCTGCGACAATCTCGCGACGCACGACGCAGGATCCTTCTACGAGGTGTTTCCGCCGAAGAAGGCCCATGCGCTCATGGAGAAGGTGCATTTCGTGCATACGCCAAGACATGGTTCATGGCTTGACATGGCCGAAATCGAGCTGAGCGTCCTGAGCCGGCAGAACTTCCGGCGCAGGATCGGAACGGTAGAGGAAATGAGAGAGGAACTTGACGCGTGGCTGGCGGAGCGGAACGCGGCATGCTCCAAGATTGACTGGCAGTTCACAATCGAGGACGCACGGATCAAGTTGAAACGCCTGTATCCGGTCTTCAGTTGATTTTTGTTGCTTTTCAACTGTTACACCACACTAGAAGGACTAGCAGGGCTAGAAGGACTAGCAGGGCTAGAAGGACTAGCAGGGCTAGAAGGGCTAGACTGGCATAATTTATGCTATACTGTTTTATGGTAAGTTTTTCCATATTTCGCAAGCTGTGGGCGGAGTCCGGCTGCCGGGAATTTTACCCGCGAAACACGCGAAACA
>JAFZWH010000072.1 GCA_017617415.1 Victivallales bacterium
GCCGCCAGCGTTCGTTCTGAACCAGGATCAAACTCTCCGTAGCGAAAAGTCCGACCTGACGATTCAGGTTCTACTTCTTCATAAGGCCCCCCGCGAAGCTCAAGCCGCGGGGGGATGATGTGGGAACGGGCATAGGCCCGGTTCCCGCACGTCGCATTGCGCTGTTCCGTTTCCAAAGAGGCACCCGCCCATTCCGGGCGTGCCGCATAATATGCCACGCAAAAGCGGGATTGCAAGCCCGGAACGCAAAAAATCACGAAAAAACATGGATTTTTTTTCAGTGAGGCGAGAACAGACCGTCTTACTGCTCTTTTCGTACTTATATTATGGCAAAACTTCCGCAGGAGATTAAATTAACAAATACGACAATTATATCATCCTACTAGTTCTTTGACACTTGACGCTGATGCTCAGACCCATTCTCAAGGCCACCATCATCACAACGCTCATGGGGACGATTGCCTTATTGCTGTGCGTCTCCTGCGTAAGTGACCGCACTGCCTTATATGCGCCAATCGGTGCGGTGAGCGCCCTTTCGCCAGTCAGTGATGCATGGGAACCCTATAATCGCAGTGTGCAAGCCTTCAACTCCGGTTTTGAGCAACATGTCGCCAACCCGGTCTCGCAGCTCTGGCGCCTCGTGTTCCCGCGGCCGCTTCGCACAAGACTCTCCAATTTCAACGAAAATATAACCTATCCACTCCGACTGGTTACCCATGCATTGGAAGGCAAGTGGGAATATTGCTGGACGGATACCAAGCGTTTTGTCATCAATACTACCATCGGTGGTCTCGGTCTCTGGGATCCGGCAACCAGCCTGGGCGCACCGCACATCGATGGTTCTTTCGGTCGCACGCTTGCTCGCTGGGGACTGCCCTCCGGCGAATATTTCAATCTGCCGTTCGGCGGTCCTGGCACTGTGCGCGACGGCATTGGCAAGCTACTTGACCTGCCCTTCAACGTAGTCACCTGGGCAGTTCCCGCTCCTGCCTCCTATGCAGTAAGCGGGACGCTCCGGGTCAACGACACCGCCGTCACCGAACCGACCATCAACCGCGCCTTCGTCACCCAGCCATGCCATTACGAATTGATGAAATTGCTGGTGGTGCTGGGTAATGAGGCGGCTTATTCTGACTACAAGATTCCCGCCAATCGGGATTATGTGCCGGACCAGTCCTTCGGGCTATTGGCAATGGCCCCCGGCGACGATGGTTTCTATTATCAAGCTCGTCAGCGCCGTGTGAAATTGTCCGGCGGTCAACGCTTCCCTTACACCTGCTGGCCTCTGCGAAATGCGAAGAAACTAGTCATCTTGTTGCCTGGCATCGGTGCGCACCGCCGTTCCGCCGAACTCTCCGCCTTCGCCGAGTGTTTCCGCCGCAAGGATTGCGCGGTCATCGCGCTCTCCTCCACTTTCACGCCGGACTATTTCACCAATGTGCCAGGCGACAATCCGCCTCCGGGATTCATTCCGGAGGACGCCAAGGTTCTCGCCCAAATATTAAGTGAAGTCGTGCGTGACTTCACCAGCCACTACCGCAACTCCTTTGACACTACGACATTACTTGGATATTCCCTAGGCGGGATCAACGCACTGAACCTCGCCGCCGCCGAACAGCGAGGGGAGTTCCCTGACACCCTGCACATCGATCGCTATCTGGCCATCAATCCCCCAGTGGATCCGGTCTATGCCTTAGGCGTCGTGGACAACTTCTTCGACTATCCCGAACAGTTTCCGGAAAAAGATCGCGAGGCCATCGTGCGGGACATCATCATGCGTCTTGCCGCCTGGATGCAGCCTTCCCCCGCCAACCCGCCCTCCCCCACGGTGCCACTCACGCGCGATGAGTCCCAGTTTCTGGTCGGCGTGAACATGCGCTTCCATCTGGCGGAGACCATCCAGGCGCAGGAAAAAAGAAGCCCCAGCGGACTGCTTAACGAAGACCCCAAAGCCTGGTTCCACCGCAACAACCTCTTTGCCGAAACGATGTCCATCTCCTTCGCCGATTACATCGGAAAAGTTGTTGTTCCTTATTACCAGACTCATGGACTGGACGGCTGCACAGCAGAGGACTTGCGGACAAAATGCAGCCTGCGGACACTAACAAATGACCTCGCCAATACGAAGAATGTGCTGGTTTTTCACAGTCGCAACGACTTTTTGGTCACCAAAGACGATCTGGCTTGGTTCGAAACAACATTTGGTCCCCGTGCAACCATCCTGGACGAAGGGAGCCACTTGGGCGCACTTGGCAACCGGACATTCGTCCAAAACCTCGTAAATGCCCTCATCGATTGACTTTAATAATAATCTAATATTCTAATAAAAAACAATTTAACATTAATTTCTTCCATGAAAACAACAATTCATGTCATCACTCTGCTCTCCTGCATTTGCCTTTTGTCTGCCGCAGAAGTCATCCAGCTTCCCGCGCCAAACCTCACGGAGGGCACCACATTAGCCGAAGCCATCCAAAAGCGCAAGACCGATCGAACCTTCTCCGACCGAGAGTTGCCGCCGCAACTCCTCTCGAATCTTCTGTGGGTCGCCAACGGCATCAACCGTCCGGAGTCTGGTAAGCGTACCGTGCCAGCCGCCATCGCCAAATACGCGATTCGACTCTATATACTCACCGCCAAGGGCGTCTATCTTCATGACTACAAGAAAAACACCCTGACCTTGGTGAATTCCAAAGACCTGCGAGTCTATGCAGAAGGTCGTGGCACGATGGGTCCCGCTGCCGGCGCGGTCATTTTGATGGTTGCAGACATGGACATTTTCCAACAGGGAACGCCTGCCGGGCGCCCTGCCATTCCGCGAGAGAAATCCATACTCTGGATTGGCTACGAGGCCGGCTCCATCGGACAGGACATCTACCTCTACTGCGCCTCCGCCGGACTCCATGCGGTCTGCTGTGCATCGTTCAAAGAGGACGAGTTGACCACTGCGCTCGACCTCAATGGAAGCCACAAGCCCATCATGGATGTCATCGTGGGCTACCCGCCGGAAGAATAGCCCCGCATAGAACCCGCGCAGAAAAAACGCGCGGGCACAGAACACTTTTCACCTCTAACCTCTAACCTCTAACCTATTATATGATTCGCGTCACCATCTGGAACGAGAACATCCACGAAACCGACCAGAACGAGGTCGGCGAGATTTGCCGCAAGTGGTATCCGGAAGGCATTCACACCGCATTGAAAAGCAACCTGGCGGCTCCTGACCTGGAAATCCGCACCGCTTATTTGGCGCAGCCTGCACAGGGGCTGCCGGACGAGGTGCTCAACACCACGGACGTGCTGCTCTGGTGGGGCCATTGCGCACATGGCGAGGTCGAGGACACCTTGGTCTCCCGCATCCAGGACCGCATCTTGGGTGGAATGGGGCTTATCGTTTTGCACTCCGGTCACAAATCCAAGATTTTCCAGCGGATGCTGGGGACCTCTTGCAGTCTCGTCTGGCGTGACATCGCCGAGCGTGAACGCGTATGGACCATCGACCCAAGCCATCCGATTGCGCAGGGCGTGCCAGCATCCTTCCCGATCGAGCACACCGAGATGTACGGCGAGCCATTCGGCATTCCGGATGATGGGAAAGTCGTCTTCCTGTCCTGGTACCAGGGCGGCAATGTCTTCCGTTCGGGCGTCTGCTTTCAGCGCGACCGCGGCAAAATCTTCTACTTTGCGCCCGGTCATGAGACCTTCCCCATCTACCACAACACCAATGTGGTCAGAATCCTCGCCAACGCCATCCGCTGGGCGGCCCCGATTGCGCCCATCCGCGATGATGCACAGGCCTGTCCCAATGAAGAGCAGCCCATTGAACCTGTGATCTAGTCTTTTCCTAACAGTATGGCTTTTCATTTCAACACCATCGAGGAACTCGTCCAGGATCTGGCGGCCGGCAAGATGATTATTTTGACGGATGACGCGAAGCGTGAAAACGAGGGGGACCTGGTTTTCGCCGGCGAGTTCGCCACGCCTGAGAAGGTGAACTTCTTGATTACCCATGCTCGCGGACTTGTCTGTTGCCCCATCACCCGGGAACGTGCGCTGGAGCTCGGCATCGGCGAGATGACCCACAACACTGACCCGCTGGGCACCAACTTCACCGTTTCGGTGGATGCAGTCGCGGGAACCACCACTGGCATCTCCGCCTTCGACCGAGCTGAAACCATCCGGTCACTGGCCGATCCCACCAAGCTGGGGAACGCCTTCCATCAGCCAGGCCACATGTTCCCGCTGATCGCCCGTCCGGGCGGGGTGCTGGTTCGCGCGGGGCACACAGAAGGCTCCCTAGACCTCCTGCGGATCGCCGGACTTACGCCCTGCGCCGTCATCTGCGAAATCACGAACGACGACGGCTCGATGGCACGGCTTCCTGACCTCAAAAAATTCGCCAAGCAGCACAAGCTCAAATTCGGCTGCATTGCGGACCTCATCAAATACCGCCGACGTACCGAGCGTGAGGTCGAGCGCGTGGAGACTGTCCATCTCCCCACGGAATTCGGAGATTTCGAGCTTCATTGTTTCCGTGCAAAGAGCACCGGGCAGGAGCACCTGGCACTGGTACACGGCGAGGTTGCCGGCAAGGAAGACGTTCTCTGCCGTGTCCACAGCGAATGCCTTACGGGCGATGTCTTTCACTCCCTGCGTTGCGATTGCGGCGAGCAACTCTCCACCGCTATGCAACGCATCGCCAAGGCCGACTGCGGCGTGATCGTCTATATGCGACAGGAAGGCCGCGGAATTGGCCTGGCCAACAAGTTGCACGCATACCACCTCCAGGAACGTGGACTGGACACCGTGGACGCCAACACCCGCCTGGGCTTTGCGCCGGATTTGCGGGAATATGGCTTGGGCGCAGAAATTCTCCTCAACCTCGGAGTCAAATCCATCCGCCTGCTGACCAACAACCCGAAGAAACTGGTCGGACTGGATGGTTACGGCCTCAAAATCACCGGCCGCGAACCCATTGTCATCCCCCCCACCAAGCACGACAAGCGCTATCTGGAGACCAAGCGCAAGCGCATGAACCACCTTCTTTAGTCACAACAAACCAACACGGAGTCACTCATGAACAACGAAACACAACTTCTCCAAGGCGCGATGAATGGCGCCGGTCTGAAAATCGGCATCGTCTGCGCACGTTTCAACAGCATCTTCGTGGAGCAACTGCTCTCCGGTGCGGAAGACGCGCTGATTCGCCATGGTGTGTCTGCTAAAGACATCACGGTTGCGTGGGTGCCTGGCTCTTTTGAGACCCCTCTGGTGCTTCAGCGGATGGCCGCCACCGGCAAATTTGACGCCCTGATTGGTCTGGGGGTTGTCATCCAAGGTGCCACCCAGCATGCCCAGATGATCAACAGCGAGGTCTCGAAAGCATATGCGCAAATCAGCCTGAACTTCAATTTGCCAGTCGTGTACGGCGTAGTCACCACCGAAAACATCGAGCAGGCGATTGAACGTTCCGGCAGCAAGGCGGGCAACCGAGGTGCCTCCGCAGCCGCCACTGCAATTGAAATGGCCAACCTTCTGCGACAGTTGCCTGCAAAAGCACATAAGTAATTGGAGGCCTATTGGATGGCTGTCGAAAAGGACGAACAGGCTGGGGCGTCTTCCACGCACCAGACGAGCATAAACTCGCAAATCTTCAAGACGCAACGCGTTGCCAGCCGTCGCTTGGCAATGCAGTACCTCTATGCGCTGGACGCGCGTGCCTTTTCCATTCAGTTGTTGGAGCAGGAACTGGCCAAGTTTCCAGCGCGCATTGAAGAGGCACGAAAAGCGCAGTTTGAAGCAGATCATACCCCTCCGCCAGTCGATGAGGAAGGCAACCCCCTGCCCGTTGTCCGGCCGACCGCTCTGCTGACCGACCAGCTGGCAACCCAGCAGGAAGCACTCACGGAATATGTGGAGCAGGAACACCAGGCAATCCTCAACATTTCTGAAGAACAGCAAGAGGACTTCTTCCTACTGGCCGCAGACATCTGGTCGGAAAGCGTTCCTGCCATGCCCACCAATGCGCTGGTTTTTACCGACACCGTGCTTCACCGAATTCTTCGCAAAGGCTGGTCACGGGCGCGGAAATTGGTCAAATATATTCTTGCACAAAAAGAGGATATCGACCAACTCATCGCCCAGGCCGCCCAGAATTGGCGATTGGAGCGAATGAGTTGCGTGGACCGAAATATCCTCCGCGTTGCCACGGGTGAACTCAAGTTTGACCCGGAAGTCAGCGCCGCGATTGTCATCAACGAAGCCATCGAGATGGCGAAAGCCTACGGGCAGAAGGACTCCTGGCGCTTCGTCAATGGCGTACTGGATCGCATCCGCAAGGACCTGCAGGATGCACCTCTGGTCATCGATGGTTCCTCCCCTGAAACACTCCCTGAAAATTAATCGACATGTCGCTTTTCGACTTCTTCAAGAAAGGGCTTGAAAAGACCGCGACCTCCATTAAACGGAGCATCACCGGAATTTTCACCGACACCAAGGTCTGGGACGATGAGACCTACGCCCGCCTGGAACAGGCATTGATTGCCACTGACCTGGGTCCCGCCGTGACTACCAAATTGGTCGCCGACCTCAAGGACCGCTACAGCCGCGGGCTTATCGCCACCGATGCAGACATCATCTCCGCCTGTTCGGAGGATATCCTGGCCATCCTCAACGACCCGCCCGCCCCGCCAATGAACATCAATCCCGACGGCCCCACCGTTATCCTGATGGTCGGAGTCAACGGCAGTGGCAAAACGACCTCGATTGCCAAATTGGCACATCGATTCCTGCAAGAGGGCAAGAAGGTCGTGCTTGGGGCAGGAGATACTTTTCGCGCGGCAGGGGCGACTCAGATGCAAATCTGGGCACAGCGCCTGGGCTGTCCCGTTGTGGAAGGCAAACTCGGCGGAGACTCCGCCGCCGTTGCCTTCGATGCCATCAAGGCTGGCATCGCCCGACAAGCCGACTACGTCATCATCGACACAGCTGGCCGTCAGCACACCCGCGGCGACCTGATGGCCGAATTGGAGAAGGTCAAGCGAATCACCGGAAAAGCGCTGGCCACTGCGCCACACGAAATCTGGCTGACCGTGGATGCCTCCATCGGCTCCAATGCACTCACGCAAGCCCGTGAATTCGGCAAGCTCTTCCCTATCACTGGGTTGATTCTGACCAAACTGGATGGCACGGGGCGTGGTGGCATCGTGGTCGCCATCAAGCAGGAACTCGGCTACCCAGTACGCTATGTCGGACTGGGTGAGACCATCGACGCGCTTCAGCCATTCGACCCCACCTCCTTCACGCAAGCGCTATTTGCCCCTGGCGAATAGCAAATCAATTATCTTAACACCAATGCTTAATAATAACATTGCAGAACTTGTGCAGAACCTGACTGGCGGTCAAATCGCCTGTCCATACTGCCACACCCTCTTTTCCCGCGATGGCCTGGCTCCCCTTTCGACTGTCACCTGTCCTACATGTGGCAAGCCATTCCTTGTCGGCATCCAGGTGGGAAAATACTATCTCCAGGAATGCCTCGGGAAGGGGAGCTATTTGGCGCTCAGTCAAGAGGAACGCGAGATGCTTCCCGTGGTGGTAAAAGTCATCCCCACTGACGGCCAGGATAATCTGGAGGACATCAAAGCACTGTGGACCGAGGCACAGATGGGCGGCCTGCTCAACGACACGGATTTTATCGCCGGATGCCTGGACCATGGTGTGTCCAACGGCTATTATTATATTGTACGCCCGTATATCGAAGGCGAACGCCTGGATCAGTTTATGGCACGACAGGGGAAATTGGCCATCCCCAACGCCATCACGCTGGCATTGCACATCCTGGCCGGTCTTCAGCACCTCTATCGCCTTGGCTTCCTCTACCGCAATCTCTGTCCGGAGAAGGTGTTCGTCAACCAAGCCGGCTATGCCGTCTTGCATGACCTGGGGCAGTGTCGTACCTTGACCGAAGCATCGGAACTCGCGCCTTTCCCGACAGCCGTCGTCTCCCCCTACTATGCCCCAGAGCGTCTTTTGAACCAAGGTGAAACTATCGCCAGCGAGATCTATTCGCTGGGAATGCTGCTCTTCTACATGCTGACCGGCACGCACTACTACACCGAGTCCGAATTGATCGATTTGATTGAACGCTGCTTCAAGGGCACTCGCCCCGCCAATCCGCATCTTGCCGCCCTGCCAGCCTCGCTGGCCATCCTCCTGGACTCCATGTTGCGCTTAAACCGCGCGGAACGCCCACAGGACTGCCCCGAAGTCGCCGACTCACTCAAGGCCATCCTCACGGAACTGGAGGACGAATAGGGTGCCTTGCTGCTTTGACATCCTCGCGCGAGACCCGGCCAGCCGTGCCCGACGCGGTCGTCTCCACACCGCACATGGTGATGTCGAAACGCCGGTTTTCATGCCAGTGGGCACCCAAGGCACGGTCAAGGCGATGACCAATGCCGAGCTGGAGGAACTCGGTGCACAAATCATCCTGGGCAACACCTACCATCTCAATTTGCGCCCGGGCATGGATCTCATGGCAAAGGCGGGCGGTCTGCATCGTTTCATGGATTGGCACCGCGCCATCCTCACGGACTCTGGTGGCTTTCAAGTTTTTTCCTTGGCCAAATTGCGTAAACTCACCCCTGACGGAGTAAAATTCCAGTCGCACCTGGATGGCAGCACGCTCTTTCTGGGACCGCGCGAGTCAATGGCCATCCAAAAGACCATCGGAAGCGACATCGCGATGTGCTTCGACGAATGTACGCCCTGGCCTGCCACCCACGAGCAGGCCGAGAAATCACTCGACCTCACATTGCGCTGGGCGGCAATGTGCCGCGAACAACCACGCGCCGAGGGGCAGCTTGTTTTCGGCATTGTCCAGGGATCCATCTACCAGGACCTGCGCGAAAAGGCAGTACAGGAATTGGAGAAGCTGGACTTTGACGGCATGGCGGTCGGCGGAGTATCCGTCGGCGAAACCGAACGGCAAATGGTGGAAGCCCTGGACTATGTCGCCCCGATCCTTCCGCCAGCCAAACCCCACTATCTCATGGGCGTGGGCACTCCACGCCAACTCATTCTGGGAATGCTTCGCGGCATCGACATGTTCGACTGCGTTCTGCCGACCCGCATGGGACGTAACGGATCCGCATACACCCTGACGGGAACCATCCCCATCAAAGCAGCGCGATATGCGGAGGATTTCTCGCCCATCCAGGAGGGCTGCACTTGCTATGCCTGCCGCCATCATACTCGCGCCTACATCCGCCATCTGCTTCATGTCGGCGAAATCCTCGGTGCTCGATTGATGACCATCCACAACCTGCATTTCTTCATCAATCTCGCTCGTGAAGCGCGTCTTCACCTGGAACAAGGGACCTTCGCTTCTTTCGCCCAAAGCGTCCTTGACGCCTATCCAGAGGCAAAATAATCCGCTTGTCTCTGGGAAAATCACCATTCATCACGTATTATACTTAGAATCGTCTTCCTCTTTCACCCCCCACCCCCAAAACCAAGGAGCATCCAATGAAGAAAATCTACTTTCTCTTCGCGCTGATTGCCTTGCTGACCTTCGCGCCAGCCTGCCACCATCACCACCATCATCATCACAACGACGGTCCGACGACCATCAACGTGAAGCCCCATCCGACCAATCCCCAAACGAAGCCCAATCTGAGGCCGATGCCGAAGCCGATGCCGAAGCCGATGCAGGGCAAGCCTGTGCAGCTGCCCCGATAGACGAATGAAAACGCCTTGACCACCGCCCCTGCCTCGGCCGGTCTGAAAAACTGCCGGGAACAGGGGCGTGTGTGTTGAATCCCATCCGCACTCCTGCCATGTATAGCCTCGTCATCCTTTGTCTGGTTGCCGTGATCTGCTCCGGACTGCTATTGGCGTTTCCCACCACACGTCGATGCTGGAGCGAATTGGCCATGGCCTTCAAGACTGTGCCATCTGGCTGTTTGGTGGCAATCCTGATACCTGGCCTATTGTATTATACGCCGTGGCTATTCTTCCACACCACCATTGGCGGACTTCTTGTGTGTCTTTTGGGCATCGGCGCGGCATGCTGTGCGATCTATCTGCTAGTGAAACTGCTTCGACGACTCTTCCATGTCGAGCGGACATATTCCTCCGGCGCCTTCGTTTGCCTCTTCATTGTATTGGGATTGTTCCTCATCCCCGCCAGTTGCGTGCTGGATGCCGTACGGCCGCCCCTCCCGTTAAAACAGATCGCTTTCCAAAAAGATCCCTGGATCACCTTCCGACTGCCAAGCGAACCCGACGGCACTTCCATTCGTTTCCAACAGCGCTCAACCCATGCATTTCTAGCGGAGTATGACTACCGCTTCATCCTGAAACGCGGAAAAACGCAAAAGACCTATTATCTTTTCCCCAATTGCGGTGGACGTACCGCAATCAATCTCTATCGGCTGGCCGATGGACGGCTTCTTTGCGAAGACAAGGATGGGCGCTACCTTATCGACCCCACCAGCCTCACGGTCAGCAAACTGGCCGTCGGGTCCCCTCCTGACAGCGACGAACCGGCACTCTACTACGCTACCATCCCCGAAAACCAGACTTTCCACGGCGGCACCGGCTCATACCTGCCCCGTGAAGATGGTGCAACGCATTTCGTCATGGAGTTCAACACCGACCAAACGGGCACACACTTTGTCTCCGCCAACCCTCTCCCAAACGAACTGCTCGAGTCCCGACAATTCTATGGCTGCCTCGCCTGGGGAGACCAAGAGGGTCATCGGCCTGACGGCTTCTCCAGCGCCTCGCAGCAAACCACGCCCTTTGTTTTTGAATACTCCTCTTCTAGCACTTGAAATAGATGCAACCTGCTCTGAATTGCCTCATTCCGCGTCCCGCCGAAGTCACCCTGTCCGAGGGCGAGTTCCTCTTCACGCGCCCCGTCAAAGTCTCTGCGAAACTCCCCGCCATCCAGGAGCGCCTGAAGTTCTTTGGCGCCAAGCTCGCCGATGACGCAAAGTGCGCCATCACCGTCGCGAAGGACAAGTCGCTGCCCGCCGAGGGCTTCGCCATCACGGTCACGCCCAACGCCATCCGCCTGACGGCAAGCGACGCGCAGGGGGAATTCTACGCGCAGGGTGCCTTGGAGCAACTGCTCTGGATTGCCTTCGCCGAGGGAGCAGACGTCGCCAAGATGCAATGCGGCAGCGTGCGCGACTATCCGCGCTACCCCATGCGCGGACTCATGCTGGACAGCGCACGCCACTTCCAGTCCAAGGCCGTCATCCTCTCCGTCCTGGAAATGATGGCGAAACTGCGCCTCAACCACTTCCATTGGCACCTGACGGACGGCGAGGGGTGGCGCTTCCCCTGCCTCGGCGCACCCAAACTCAACACGTTGGACGGACGGCAGGCGGGCTGCTACGCGGCGGCGGAGATTGCGGAAATCACTGCCTACGCCCAGGAGCGCCACATCACCATCATTCCCGAACTGGACATGCCCGGCCACTCGTGGGGCCTCACGCACCTCTACCCCCAACTGGCGTGCGACCCGGAACACCCCGGCAATGAACTCTGCCTGGGCAACCCAAAAACCATGGAGTTCATGCTGAACCGGCTGGACGAAATGCTCGCGCTCTTCCCCGAAAGCAAATTCATCCACATCGGCGGCGACGAGGCCGGCACTGGCCACTGGGAGAAGTGCCCGAAGTGCCAGGCGAAAATCAAGGAACTCGGACTGGCGAACGAGCGCAAGCTGGAGGAGTGGTTCATGGCCACGATGTCCAGGCACGTGCTGGAGACAGGCCGCACGCCGGTGAGCTGGTGCACCAGCGCCGTCATGCCGGAGGGACATCTCTTCCAGGCCTGGAACGACGTCCACGAACTCATGGATTTGGCTTGGGGCACCCGCAAGAACCTCGTGCTTTCTTCCCTTTATATACCTTTCTATATGGACTACCCGCAGCACACCGACGAGCCGCACTTCAACTGGATGACCGTCCAGACCGAGGAGATGATGTACGACGGCGAACCCGCCGCACACATGGAGCGCGAACTCGGCAACCGTCTCCAGGGCATCGAGTCGCCATTGTGGACGGAGATGGTTCCAGAATGGCGCGTGAAGTCCAAGTTCCTCCCCCGCGCCATCGCCATCGCCGAGGTCGGCTGGACCAAACACGAACTGCGCGACTACCTCGACTACCAACGCCGCCGCCTCTCCCTGGAATCCGCCGGATACACTTGGTAAAAGGGTAAAGGGTAAAGGGTAAAGGGTAAAGTCAGGTCTCTGGCCTCAGGTCTCTGGTCTGACGCCTGACGTCCCGATGAAAGTTTTCCAAGCCATGAAAAAATACACCGCGAAATCCATCGAGCAGCAAATCGAGAAGCTGCTCGCCAAACTCACGTTGGATGAAAAGCTATGCCTCATCCGAGGCCGCACGGACTTCAACACGGGCGATGTGCCGCGCCTGGGCATCGAGGGCATCCGCACCTCCGACGGTCCCCAGGGCGTGCGCCTGGAGGACGGCCGCACCACCACCGCCCTCCCCTGCGGACAGGCACTCTCCTGCACCTTCTCCCCCAAAAGCGCCGAAAAGGCAGGACGGCTTCTGGGACGCGAGTGCCGCGCCCTCGGCGTCCAGGCGCTTCTGGGTCCCGGCATGAACCTGATGCGCACGCCCCTGAATGGCCGTTCGTTCGAGTATTTCGGCGAAGACCCCGTACTGGCGGGCACCATCGCCGCCGGATATGTCAAGGGCGTCCAGAGCCAAAAGGTTTCGGCCTGCCCCAAGCACCTCGCACTCAACAACCAAGAAGTCTGCCGCACGGTCGGAAGTTCCAATGTCGATGAGCGCACGCTACGCGAACTCTACCTCAAGGGTTTCGACATTGTTGTGCGCGAGGGACATCCCTGGATGATGATGTCCAGCTACAACCGCATCAACGGCATCTACGCCTCCCAGTGCGGTCACACCCAGCAGACGGTCATCAAGGACATCGATGGCTTCGACGGCGTGATGGTCTCCGACTGGGGCGGCGTCCACGACACCTATCAGCCCGCGATGAATGGCCTCGACCTCGAAATGGGCAGTTCCCTGACGAACCAGTATTTCGACGCGCCGTTGAAGCGCATGGTCGAGCACGGCGACGTCCCGATGGCGGTGATTGACGACAAGGCGCGACGCATGCTGCGGCTGATTCTGCGCACCAAAGGGCTTCGCAAGCAACCGATTGTCGCTCCCGCTGGCGAGGTGGACACCGCGCGAAATCACCGCGAGTCCCGCGAACTCGCCGAGGAGGGCATGGTCCTCCTAAAGAATGATAAATCATTTTTACCATTGAATACCAACAAGTTAAAGAATATTTTAGTGCTTGGAACAAATGCCGATGTCGCGCACAACATGGGACGTCTTCAGGAGATCGGCGGTTCTGGCGCAATTCATCCCGCCTATGAGGTCACGCCGCTGGAAGGCATCCGCAAGTTCCTCGGCAACGCCGTCCAAGTGGACTTCCTGTCTGGCGTGCAGTTTGACGACCATGCGGACCTCCCCGCCGAACTCCTGCCAAGTGGCTTGAAACTGGAGTACTACGACAGCCAGAAGAAACTGCTCGCTGGCGCCAAGCCCATCCAGATGGAAAAAGCCGCCAAGCCCGAACTCTACTGGGGTCCGGCGTCCACCGCCGGTGGTGCGCAAGTCGCTGGACTCTCGCTTCAGACCGCGCCGACCCACGGGATGTTCGCCCTGCGTGCCATCGGAACGCTCAAGCCGGCCGAAGACGGCCCTGCCCGTTTGAGTTACAATGTCCAAGGTTTGGAAGCCGAGGTCTATCTGGACGGCAAACTGGTGCTCTCCGGCTGGCACGAAGGCCTCACCGCTGCCGAATACCGCTTCAACGCCAAGAAGGGCCACGCCTACCGCCTGGAGATCCGCCTCGTCCGCCAGAATCTGGGCGACGCGATGTTCCGCCTCTTCTGGAAGCAGAACGAGGAACTCCGGATAAAGGAGGCGCTCGCCGCCGCCAAACGCGCTGACGCGGTAATTTTCGTGGGCGGCACCACCCACGCCTACGACAAGGAGTGCCTCGGATTCTACAATCCGCCGAATGCGGACAAGCCGGACCTCGAACTGCCCTGCGGACAGGCCGCCTTCCTCACGCGGCTGGCGAAGGCGAATCCCCGCACGGCCGTGGTGCTGGTGAACGGCTCGCCGGTCAGCGTGGAACCCTGGGCAGACCAGGTTCCCGCCATCCTGGAGGCGTGGTATGGCGGACAGGAGGCAGGCACCGCCATCGCACGCGTGCTCTTCGGCTCCGCCGAACCCGCCGGACGCCTCAGCTGCACCTTCGGGAGACGCCTGACGGACTACGCCTGCCACGCCAACGGCAGCTACCCCGGCGACCGCGACCCCGCCTTCGCCCAGACCAACTACCTCGAGGGCATCTTCATCGGCTATCGGCACTTCGACCGCGACGGCATCGAACCGCGCTTCCCCTTCGGCTTCGGACTCTCCTACACGACCTTCCAGCAGAAGTTGCTGAAAGTCATTCTGCGGTCAACCGACATCATCGCGGAGGTCTCGGTCACCAACACCGGCAAACGCCTTGGCTCGCAGGTCGTGCAGGTCTATGCGGAGGAGTGCAAGCCCACGGTGGCACGTCCGCCACGGGAGTTGGTCGGCTATGCGAAGGTGTCACTGGAACCTGGCGAGACGCGCACGGCCGTCATCCGCATTCCCCTGCGTTCGCTCGCCTTCTTCGATGTCCAGCGCAACGCCTTCGTGGTGAATGCTGGCAAATACACCCTGCATTTCGGCACCTCCAGCCGCGACCTCTTCGCCAAGCAAGCCATCACCATCGCCCAAACCCGCCGCTATCGGTAGACACAAATATGTCGGGATGGACGCGTGTAGTACGCTTGTCCCTCCCGTTCTTTTACAATGCCTATCGGCAGAGATACACCACGGGGGTACAGCTCCAGGCGTGGCAGGCGCTGTTGACCCAGGTCATCTGGTAGGGGCTGTAGAAGGGATCCTCGGGACGGAAGACCTCGAAGAAGGTGTCCGCGCCGACCTTGACCATCTCGCCCCAATAGGAACGGATGAGCTTGCGAAGACCACTTGTTTCGCCACAGAGCGCACAGGCCTCCAGGACATAGTGCTGGAGATACGGCGCGGCCGGCTGCACGAGCGTCTTGGTCGCCAGCGTGCGCTTCATCAGCGCCTTGGCCTCCGCGCCCGTGACGACCTTGCCCAGCACCGCCCAGACCTGCGAGGCGACCGAGAGTTCCGCGCCTGGCTTCGCCGCAAAGAAGCCCGTCTTTTTGTCGAACCATGCGTCGTAGGCGGCTTTCCGCATCACCGCCAACTCCGCCTCCAGACATTCGACGCCCGGCTTGCGCAACTTTCTGGACAATTCTATAAGTGCTTCTAATCCAAACAGATATGTACAATGCGCCGCCACCGTCTTGTCCAGCGTGCGGTTTTGGTCGATGACCACCCACTTGTCTTTGGGCGGTAGTAGCAAATGGTTCTTATCGATGTATTTCCGCACCACCTGGAATTGATATGCGGCGAAGTCGTAGAGTTCCTCCGCGATCTGGCGTCTGCGCGGGTACCAGGTGATGTGCTCCAGCAGGCATTTCGCGAAGAAGAATGGATACTCGAAGACCTGTGCACCCTGCGTGCCGTCCGGCTCCTCGAAGACATCGGAGGGGCAGATGCCGTCCTTTCCGGCGGCGCCGGCCAATAGATAAAGCGAGCGTTCGATGACCTGCGGCTGGCGGAAGGTCACGGCGTTCGCCATGGCCTCCA
>JAFZWH010000073.1 GCA_017617415.1 Victivallales bacterium
ATCCACTTCGACCACCTCTATCTTGAAAGCCAGACCTACAAACTCGGCAAGGACATCATCCAGCAAGGGCTTGAAAAGGGCGTCTTCCATAAGCGCGAAGACGGCGCGGTGGTCATCGACTTCGACGACAAGAGCCTCGGCACCAAAGTCGTCCTGCGCTCCGACGGCACCAGCGTCTATATCACCCAAGACATCGGCACTACCCTCCTCAAGCAAAACGACTACGAGCCTGACCAGCAGATCTGGGTGGTCGGTGACGAGCAGATCTACCACTTCAAGGTCCTCTTCAGCATCCTCAAGGCGCTCGGCTACGCCTGGGCGGAGAACCTCGTCCACATGGCCTACGGCATGGTGAATCTGCCCACTGGGAAGATGAAGTCCCGCGAGGGCACCGTGGTCGATGCTGACGACCTCTTCGATGAGATGACGCGGCTGGCCCGCGAGGCCACGCTCGCCCGCGTCCCCGAAGGCGCCGAACCGCCCGCCGACCTGGAGGAACGCGCCAACGCCATCGGCATGGCCGCCTTGAAGTTCATGCTGCTCAAGGTGAATCCACGCACCACCATCATGTTCGACCCGAATGCCGCCATCAAATTCGAGGGCGACACCGGACCGTATGTTCTCTACGCCTACGCGCGAATTTCCTCCATGCTCCGACAGCCCGAACTCGCCGCCGTGGACACCGCCAACGTGGATTGGAGCCTGCTCTCCACGCCAGACGAGCACCGCCTCGCGCTGCGCTGCGCCAAATACGGCGACGCCGTCCACAAGGCCGCTCGCGAACTGGACTCCTCTGCTCTGGCAGGATACCTTCTTGACCTCGCCAAGGACTTCAGCGCCTTCTACAACCACTGCTCCGTCAAGAATGCGGAGACACCGGCCCTCCAGACCGCCCGCCTCGCCCTTTCCAAGATTGTCCGTGACATCCTGGGTGACGGATTGCATACCCTGACCATCCAGACCATCGAGAGCATGTAGAGCGGTTAGATGCCACCACCCCCCCTGCTGGCGGGACGCCAGCAGTACGCCTTTGCCAGACCTCTACCCCATCCATCTTCTTCGAAAACTGCGCTGGGCGCGGCTGGGTGCCGCGCTTTTGAGCGGGCTGGCGCTTTCCTGCGCTTTCGCACCGTTGGAGTGGTGGTGGATGGCATGGCTGGCTTTCCTCCCTCTGCTGGTACTCCCCACCCCGCAGAGCCGCTGGGAGCGACTGGGCGTCGGGATGATCTTCGGCTACAGTCACTTCGCGACCGCGCTGCACTGGCTGAACACCGTCGGTTTTGGAGCCGGCTGGCTACTGGCCGTCTATTGCGCCTTGTATCCAGCGGTTTGGTATTATCTCTATAGCGCAGTATTGTGGAGCCTCAAGCCACGCGAAAGCCTCTCCGAAGAGCAAAGCGAAACCGAACTGGCGTCCGCGCACCGTGCAGGTGCCGCGCTTTGGCAGCTGCGCTATCGTGTCGCCGTGGGCGTCGCCGCACTCGCCGCCGCCATCTGGACCGCGTTGGAGTGGGTGCGCTCCTGGCTCTTCACCGGCTTCCCCTGGAATCAACTTGGCATCTCCCAGGTGGAGACGATCTTCGCCTTCCCCGCCTGGGACTTCGGCATCTTTTTCATCTCTTTCTTGATTCTTTTCACCAACGGGTTGCTGATCCTTGCCGTAGCCTTTCTATTACATAGCTCCCGTCGCTATATTCCACTGCTGGTTTCGCTGGCATGGATCGTGCTTTGGGTCGCCATGCTATTTCCCCTGGCTGCCGCGTCGCCGAGCCATTCCGAGCGTCTAAAAGGCACCACCTTACGCATCCTTGCCATCCAGGGCGACGTGCCGGAGTGCCGTGACTGGAACGAGCAGATCTTCGACATGGCGTGGAACCGCTACGCCGACCTCACCCGCGAGGCTTTCCGCGCCTGTGCGGAGAATCCCCCTGACCTTATCCTCTGGCCGGAAGGGGCACTCCCTGCCCCCATCACCTATGCGCCCTACGCCACTAGGCTGCGCAAACTTCTCCAAGAATTGAAGACGCCTATCCTTTTGGGCGCCTTGGACATCCGACCACAGCCAGGCGACCCTCCTGAAGAGGCGCCCGTCTTCAACACCGCATTCCTCCTCGACGCCGACAGCCCCATCCTTGCCAATCCCTACGCCGACCGTGGCGAATATTACGACAAAATCCACCGCGTGCCCTTCGGAGAATACGTCCCCTTCGGAAAATACTTCCCTTGGCTCGTGGACGCCATCGGCATGGGGCGCGACCTCACTCCCGGACAGAATTACAAACTCTTCGAAATCAAGGGTGTCAAAATCGGCGTGAACATCTGCTTTGAAGACGCCTTCCCGGAAATCTCCCGACGTTTCGCACAGGATGGCGCAGACCTCCTCATCACCATCACCAACGACTGCTGGTATCGGCAATCATCCGGTGCCCGCCAGCACCGCAACCACGCCGTCTTTCGCGCCATCGAGACCCATCGGTCACTCCTGCGAAGCGGCAACAACAGCGACACCTGCCTTATCAGCAAGCGGGGTTGGATCCGCGACCCCATCTGCGGCCCCGACGGCTCCGCCTTCGGTCCCGGCTGGCATCTCTACGAGTTGAACGACACGCACTTTGCCACTACTTCCCGCGTATCCGGTAACTTGTTCGCGCATCTCTGCGCCCTCGCCACCCTCTTGACGCTCGTCTGGCTACAATGGAAATCGCTCCGGCATCACGCAAAAATGGCGCAGGTAATGAAAACCGCACATGAGAAAAAATGATTTTTCTTCCGCGGTATCCGCACATTTTGCTTGCATTGGAGTAGATTAAGTAAAATGACGACAACGTCCGACAAGAATGCATTGCGAAGTGCCCTGCGCAAACGACTGCGGGAAAATGCCCCGCAGAACCACAAGGAACTCCAGAAACGTCTTGGCGGACTGCTCGCGCAGGAAAACGCGGAATGCTGTATCGGATACCTGGCTTTTCAACAGGAACCCGTCCTTGATCAACTCCTCGGCAAATGGCTCGCGCACAACCGAAAACTGTTGTTACCGAGATTTAATGCCGCAACCCGCCAATACGAACTCGTCGAAGTGACCGACTTTAACTCTCAAATCGCACCAGGTCACTACGGCATTCGGGAACCTAAGCTACAACTTGTTGCAATTAAACAAGTTATAGATAACACAGTCTGGCTGGTTCCGGGTCTGGCCTTCACGGAAAACGGCGTACGGCTTGGCCGCGGTGCTGGCTACTACGACCGGCTCTTCATGCAATTCCCCAAGGGCAAACGGATTGGCATCGCCTGGGAAATGCAACTTCTGCCGGAAATCCCGCAAGAGCCATGGGACCTCCCCATGGACTGCATTGTCACGGAATCGCGGACCATCGACTGCCGCGTTCCATTAACATAACCTGAGGTCCGAGACCTCCTGAAATCCCACAACACCCCTCAATGTTGAGCAAATATCTCTTTGACGCACTGTGTCTTGCCGATAGTGTTGTCACTGGCCTGAGCGCCACGACCCAGCAATCAGTCAACCGCCTTCAGCAATGGCTGATCATGGGCGGCGTCTTTGCCCTGCTGTTTTTGGTCATCTTCCAGACAGTCAGCGAATCGCGCCGACATCGTCGACAGACCGACGAGGAACAGAAGAAGGCCGAGAGCGAAGCGAACCGCATTCGTTCCAATGCCACCCAACAGGCGCAGACCGAGGCGGACCGCATCCTGGCCAACGCCCGCGAGAAGGCAGAACTGACAAAGGCGCACGCCTCGCAGGAAATCGAGGTGATGATGAAAGACGCGCAGGTGCGCGCCAAGGAGGCGGTGCTGGCGGCCAAAGACGCCTTCGAGGCAAGCCTGGCAGAACGGCGGCAAGAGCTGGCACGCTCGGAGGCGCGGCTGGCGCAGAAGGAGGACAATGTCGATAACAAACTCACGCAGCTTCAGGAGCGCCTGAGCGACCTGGACCGCCGGGAGGCGGAAAGTCGTCAAAAGACCGAACAGCTGGCTCAGCGCGAGCAAGAACTCAAGCAACTTGCCGACCGGCAGATGGAGGAACTCCAGCGCATCTCCGGTCTGACCCTGGACGAGGCCAAGAAACAACTCCTCGCCCAACTGGAAGGCTCTCTCCAGACCGAACGCGCCCAACTCATTCGCCGCTACCAGGAGGATAATCGCCAAACCTTGGCCACCGAAGGTCAGAAAATCATGGTCGAGGCAATGCAACGCTATGCGGGCGACTGCACCTACGAACGAACCACCTCGCTCGTGCCGCTGCCCAACGATGAGATGAAGGGACGAATCATCGGACGTGAGGGACGAAATATCCGCACCATTGAATCCGCCACCGGCGCCAGCGTCCTCATCGACGACACACCTCAGGCCGTTGTCATCTCCTGCTTCGACCCCGTGCGCCGTGAAATCGCCCGCCAGACGATGGAAAAACTCGTGCAGGACGGACGGATTCACCCCGCCCGCGTCGAGGACATTGTCACCAAAACCAAGAAGGAAATCGAGGTCAATATCCAGAAAGCGGGAAACGATACCGTCGAAACCCTTGGCATCACCAACCTGAAACCCAATCTCATCGGGCTTCTTGGCCGTCTCAAATACCGCTTTAGCTTCGGCCAGAATGTCTTGGCACATTCCATTGAGGTCGCCACGATGATGGGGTCCATCGCCGCCAACATCGGCTTGGATGAGCAATTGGCGCGACGCATCGGATTGTTGCATGACATCGGCAAGGCCGTGGACCACGAGATAGAGGGTTCCCATGCGCTCATCGGTGCAGATCTGCTTCGGCGGGCGGGCGAAAACCCCATCGTGGTCAACGCCGTCGCCGCCCATCACGAAGAGGCTGAGAAAACCAGCCTCTATGCCGAACTGGTGCAGATATGCGATACCATTTCCGCAGGTCGCCCTGGCGCCCGCGCCGAAACCACTGAGTTATATCTCAAACGCCTGGAAGACCTGGAGAGAATCGGCAACTCCTTTGCAGGTGTCGAGAGCTGCTTTGCCATCCAGGCCGGCCGTGAATTGCGTGTGCTGGTCCGTCCGGAGAAAATCTCCGAGAGCCAGGCCACTATCATGGCCCACGACCTGGCCGAGCGCATTGAACGGGAAATGCGCTATCCTGGCCAAATCCGTGTTTCTGTCATCCGCGAAACCCGCTCCGTCGAATACGCCAAATAACCCAAGACTTAAAACTTAATAGGACGTCAGGACGGGACGTCAGACGACAGACGACGGACACGGTTTTAATCTTTAGCTTTTAGCCTTTAGCTTTTTAGCCTTACTATCATGCCTACCAAGAACTTGCAAACTTCCGTTTTGGCCTTGTTGCGCAAGAATGCGCGAATCTCCGTGCAGGAGATGGCCGACCGTCTCGATACCACTGTCGCCCGAATTGAAGCCACCATTAAAAAGCTCGAGGCCGACAAGAAGATTCTGGGTTATACCGCCGTCACCACACCAGACGAAGAAGCCGATGAAATCCGTGCCATCATTGAGGTTCAAGTTCAGCCTGAACGCGACGCCGGCTTCGACAATATCGCGCAACACATCGCCAAATTTAACGAGGTGGTTACCCTGTATCTGGTCTCCGGCAGCCATGATTTGCACTTGGAGGTCGTTGGGCACTCGCTTCAGGATGTCGCACGTTTCGTTTCCCGGAAGCTCTCCAGTCAGCCGGGCGTGAAATCCTGCGCCACGCTGTTCCTGCTGAAAAAGTACAAGGAGTCTGGCATTGTCTTGGACAAGGAGGTGGGCGATGAGCGTCTCAAGATCACTCCGTAAGCCACGGGGGGCGAAAAAGCCACCGCGACCGCGTGTGGCACCGCATATCGCCGCGCTCCCCAAGTCCGGCATCCGCGACTTCTTTGAGCTGGTCAATACCATGGAGGATGTCATCTCTCTGGGCATTGGCGAGCCGGATTTTGTCGCCCCCTGGAAAATCCGCGAGGCAACCATCTATTCGCTGCAGCGTGGCTATACCCATTACACCTCGAATCTGGGCGATCCGAAGCTCCGTGAAGCGGTATGCAAGTATTTTGCGCGGCGCTTCGGCGGCAGCTACAACTTCAAGACTGAGTGCATCATCACCGTCGGCGTCTCCGAAGGACTGGACATTGCCACGCGGGCGGTCATCTGTCCGGGCGACGAGGTGCTTTACCATGAGCCATGCTATGTCTCCTATGCTCCGACCGTGAGGATGGCACATGGCGTGCCGGTGCCGGTCACGACCCGTGCCGAACATGATTTCGTCTTGCAGGTCAGTGATTTGGAAAAGGCGGTCACTCCTCGCACCAAGGTTCTGATGCTCAACTACCCCAACAATCCAACTGGTGCCGGCATGACCGCCGAGGACAAGAAGAAGGTCGCGGAATTTGCCGTGAAACACGACCTGTTGGTCTTCTCGGATGAAATCTACGACGAACTCTCCTATATCCCGCGCTCGCCCTCCATCGCCACGCTCCCCGGCATGCACGACCGCACCATCGTCTTCAACGGTTTCAGCAAGGCCTTCGCGATGACTGGCTATCGCATTGGCTATGCCGTCGGCCCGCACGACCTCATTGATGCAATGATGAAGGTCCACCAGTATTCGATGCTTTGTGCGCCTGGTCCCTCGCAATTCGGCGCCATCGAGGCGCTCAACAACGCCGACGAAGAGCGGGACCAGATGCATGACGAATACGAGCAGCGTCGGAATGTCATTGTGAAGCGTTTCAACGAGTTAGGGCTTCACTGTTTCAAGCCGCGCGGAGCCTTCTATGTCTTCCCGGACATCCGTTCCACGGGCATGACTTCGATGGACTTCGCGACCCGCCTGCTCCGCGAGCAACATGTGGCGGTCATCCCCGGAACCGCATTCGGTGCCTGCGGAGAGGGCTTTGTACGGTGTTCCTACGCGACTTCGATGGAGGGCATCGAGACCGCCATGGAGCGTATCGGAATTTTCTTGAAGCAGCGTGGTCTGCATTAGAGGTAAAACGATATGGACAGCCTGACCAATACCTGGGCCATCTGGGAACTGCCCGATGGCTCAATCGACCGCAAGGTCGAACTCGACATGGGCTGCGGCAAAGGGCGCTTCACCACCACGCTGGCACATCGTTATCCCGAGCGATTGATTCTCTGCAACGATGTAATCTCCGAACGACTCCGCATTGTGGAAAAACGCGGAATCCGTGAAGGCCTCACGAACCTGCGCGTGCTGCGTGCCGCCAGTCTGGCGTTGGTTTCCTACCAGCTGCCGCCCAATTCCATCGACCGCCTGCATTTGCTCTGCCCCGATCCCTGGCCCAAAAAGAGCCACCTCGCCCGACGCCTTGTCTGCACGGACTTCCTTTGCCGGGTACCGCGTATTCTGAAGATCGGAGGGGTTTTTCATTTGTCCACGGACTATGTGCCGTATTACGAGGACTGGCTACGGATGTTCGCCCAACTTGCACATCTCTACGAGCCATTCCCCGAAGGCATTGCCGACGTCGCGGACATCAAGACGGACTTCGAACTCCTCTGGAACTCCAAGGGAACCCCCGTCCAGCATATCGCCTTCCGACTAAAAGGTTAAAGGAAAGAAAATCACGTGAACTTTTCTGGCCTGGATTTTCTATTGTTCATAGATCAATCCCTGGCACCTAAAACGTGAATTCCCATAATTGCTAATTGCTAATTGCTAATTTAATGAAGTCCATCTGCATACCATGTTCCGGTCCCGTCGAGGTCGGCGAATATCTGCCGATCATCGACCATCCGCTTTTCCAGCGCCTGCGGCACTGCCGTCAGCTGGGCTTGAACGACCTGATTTTCCCTGGTGCCCAGCATACGCGTTTCGAGCATGCCCTGGGCGTTTTGGCCCGCACTCGCCAAGCCGCTCGGATTCAGCATTTTGACTCCGACCAGCAACGCACCTTGGAACTCTTCGCGTTGCTCCACGACCTGGGACACGGTCCCTGCTCCCACCAAGTCGAGCCCGTTCTCACGCAAAACCACCACCAGCGTGGTTTGCTCTGCCTGGAGCGCATGTCGGCGGCAATCCAGCCATGCGGTGGCTCCGTGGAACTCCTCCAACAGTTGCTGGCAGGTGAACATCCGCTCGGCACCTGGGTCAGCGACCGCAACCTCGGCACCGACAAACTGGATTACCTCGAACGTGACGCCTTCCATATTGGTTTCATCGGAATGCCGGACATCGCCACTATCCAACAACAAACCATCGCTACTGGCAACATCTTGGCTCTCAATGAGAAATTCATTGAGGACGGCAAACGGCTTCAGAAATTCTACTCCTACCTCCACCAACATGGTTACCTCAACAAGACGGCACTGGCCGCACAACGGCTGATGCAACGCGCACTCCAAGAGGAACTGCTCCTCGTGCCCGACCGAGCCGCCGCCGAGGAGGAAATCTGGGAACTCAATGACGCACAACTTTTCGCCTGGCTTGCCAAGGCAAAATCCAAACTCGCACGGCAACTCGCCGCACGATTGGCGAACCGCAGCCTTTACCGCACCTGCCTATGCATCAAACCAGATGGCTATGCGTATGTGGAAAATACTGTGGGCAAGCAGATTGTGGTCAAAGAGTGGTCCCGCGCAAAACTCCTGCACTTCTCCCATACCATGCACTCGCTGGACCGCCTCCGCGACCTGGAGAACCGTCTGGCCGCCGCTGTCAAGCTCGCGCCTGGTGAAGTCGTTCTTGCCGCAATGCCATACTTCACCAAATTGCTCCCGAAAGACCTTCGCATAGCAAACGGCGGGGCGGGAGACTATTGGCTCTTCGAGAAGGACCGTGACCATAAGGCATCCCTCGAAAGCGATTATCTTCGCACGTTTGCCGTGCGCGTCGTCGTGCCGCCGGAATATCGCAAACGCCTCTCCGACAAGCCAGAAGCGCTCATGGAAATCCTTGAGTCGTAATCCTATACTACGAGTATATGGGAATCCTCGGGAAGTAATACTCGAATCATATCATTCGGGGTAATTATCCACCCAACGGCAGATTTACCACTTCACACACACGAGTGGCAACTCCTTCGACAGCAATTCCGGCAAAGACAGTTGCCACTTGCGGCGCAACGGTCCGTCCGCCTGGCCAGTGGAATCCTCATGAATGGGCGATGGCACGGTGATCGTCAGGATCAGCTGAAAGCCACCCAGCAATTCCGCCAGTCGCGCAGCGTGGTCGGGGTTCACCGCTTCACGCATCTCATCCGAAGGCATCGCCAGCTCCAGCTGTCCGCCGTCACTCGGATTTTCGGAGCGCGTATAATGAAATGCCCCGAAGGCGCCGCTCTCCAAAGCGACCGGAGCATCCAGCGCCACCACAGAGAACTCCACCCGTTGGCTATTTTCCAACTGAAAACGCGCGTAATTCTCCACATACACCCCACGAATGCCGGAGAATTGCCGACGCACTGCCGCCTCGTCAAGCACTCCACCATTGGGGGTTGCATTCACGCGACTGGACACCGCGCGCTGCAGACCTGTCAGCAGCCCTGCCGCAGCATTGGGTATCTCATAGACGTAGGATGCTTTGAGACCGCCAGATTGTTCCAGGACCAGAGATTGTTCAATGGTCACGCCTGGCGACCGCAACGCCCCAAAAATAAGCAGCGCGGACCAAATCATCCAGAGGCGATGAGGGTGAAGAATCATAACGAGGTTTATATTAGGATGTTTCGCGTGCATTTTACATAACATAATCGCATTTCTGCGATCCGCTTCTATGAATCATGCTTCCGAATCATCTTCCGTCTCTGCAAAATTCGGGCTGCTTTTAGCCGTGCTGGGCATTCTTGCTTTCAGCACCATCGAATTGGCTTGCAAGGTCCTGCGCCAAAGAGTCGAGGCCGCCGATGGGGTCCCCATTGATGGTTTTTTGATGTGTTTCCTGAGATTTTTCTTCGCTGGAATCGTCCTCGTCGCCATTTTCTATCCCGCCGCCCGACGACGCGGCGGGCGCCTCCAGGCGCATGACTTGGTGGTGTTCTTTGCCAACGGCTTGACCTGCGTCACCATCTCCATCTCGCTTTATCAGTTCGCCCTGCCCTGTTTCCACAACGCCTCGTCAGCCGCCGTCGTCTTCAGCTCCAATGCGCTCTTCACCATCATCTTCGCGCGGTTCATCAACGGCGAGTCCTGGAGCCTTCGGAAATGGCTCGCGATGGCTCTTGGCATTTGCGGTATCCTCTGCTTCTTCTTCGAAGCGGGACGGCCAAATGGTCAAATCGGACTGGGACTGCTTTTGATGGCCGCAGCCGCGCTCACTTTCGCCCTGAGCGTATGCATCACCCGACGCGTGGTCGCCCGATACGGTGCCGGAATGCTGATGGGCGTCTCGTCTCTGATCGGTTCGATGTTGGTGCTGCCCATGGCGTTCTGGAAATATCAGCCAGGCGAACTGGCCTCCTGCTTGGTCGGGTGGCGAGAACTCGCATTCGTCATCCTCGTCGGCACCATTGTGGGGTATTTGCTCTACTACGGGTCAATGAAATACATCTCCGCCTATCTGGCATCCATGACTTTCCTCCTCAAGCCCATCTTTGCCTGCCTGCTGGGCTGCTGCATCGCCGGGGAGAAAATGAACGTTTGGACCATCACTGGAACCGTCGTCATTGTCTGTTCACTCATGGTCACCAGTCTTCCCGCCCGCCATTCGAGGACGGCGGCACCCTCGGAGGAATCCGCAAAATGACTCTCACCCACGCCAATTTCAACGACGTGGCACGCCAGACCGCCCAACAGCTTGCGGAGCATTTTACCGACTGGACTCCGCCACGCTTCTTTCTCCATTGCCGCGGCGGATTCGATTTAAACGGACTCTTTGATGACCCTCCGCAAACGCTTCCCTTGAAGGCACTCGCGGAATTCCCGGAAACACCTGATGCAGACGGCAGTACACCACAATTGCTCTATGGAAATTGTCATGAATTGTCCGTTCTTGTCCAGACCGGGTCATGGCGACTGGCGGATGGGCATGGACTGCTTCCGGAACTTCTTCCCATCGCCATCGCCCGTGCCGCCGGCATTTCGAATGCAGTGTTCATCGACTGCGCCCTAAGCCTGAACCCAGACCTCAAGGCGGGGCACTGGGGAATGCTCACCGATTTCATTAATGGCTTTGCCTTCTCTCCCCTGGACGGCCTGCACCATCTGCTCGACCACCCTTTCCCAAATCTGGCGGAGACTTTAAATCAATTCCAAAACTCTGAGATTATCAACGCATTAGGTGGTATTGGCGAAACGCCTATGCTCTGCACTTTCCTGGGGCGGCCAGGCTTTCATCTTTTTACCCCTGCCGAAATCAAAGTTGCCCATGCGCAAGGTGCCGACTTCATAGGACATGACTTGCCATTGTTGCTCACCTTCGCCCACGCAATGGGCCTGCGCGTCTCCAGCCTGGTGCTGGCCGGCGCTCAGGTGGCCCCCGGCGAACACGCCCATCGGCTTGGGCACCAAGATTTCTTGGAAACCGCGCACTTCCGCTCTTCCCAGCTCACCCGTGCAATGCGCCACGCTTTCGCCGAAATCGAACACCGCCCGCAGGACGAATCGGAGACCGCCGCCGTCCCGACGGAGACCTGTTCTTCTGACGCACCGGACGCGGACGAACTGCTGGCTGCCAGCATCCGCCGTGCCGCCACCCGCACCTCGCCGTTGTCCATTTACCTGAAAAAGTAGTTGTCCTGCCATTCTCTGCATTCACCCATGCAAACCACCATCCGCATTCTCCTTCTGATTGTCCTGCTCGGAATCTCCCTGCCGTCGGTTTCCGCCCCTGTGGACCCCGCCCGCCACGCCTGGATGAAAGGCTACGAGGCGATGACACTGGCGGAACAGGAGGAAAAGGACCACGCCGACCTGGCCGCGCTGCGCCACTATGAGCAGGCGCTTCAGATATTCGAGCAGGTCCACCATGATTACCCGGAGTGGAATGTCTCCATCATTCAATACCGCATCGAATACTGCCAAAAGAAAATAGCGGACATCAAAGAGCAGAACCGCCAAAATACCGCCTTCCTCTCTCGGGAAGACCTCATCGCTCAGTTGGCAACTGCCAACGCCGAATTGCAGACCGCCCGCGAGCGTACGTCAGTTTTGGAAACCCAGTTGCGCGAGACCCGCGAGGCGCTACAACTCGCCCGCGCCGAAGCCGCCGCGCAGACCGCGAACGAGGAGAACCTCCGTATTCTGCGCGGAGACCGCGAGGTCCTCACCGCGCAGGTCCAGAAACTCACCGCACAGCTTGCCACCGCCCAGGAGGATCTCCGCAAAAACGCTATTGCCGTACAAAGCCGTGCCGAGACCGACGAGATAAAACGCCAACTTGAGGTGGCACGCACGCAACTTGAGCAGACCAGCCGAATCCTTGAGCAGACTGCCACCGCACGCGATGCTCTTCTTCAACAAACCCAGCGCGAGACCCAGTGGCACAATATGGCCACTGAACAAATCGACGCGCTTCGCGCCCAGCTTGCCGCCAGCCAGCAGAAAGCCGAGGAAGCCGCCAGTCAAGTGGAAGAGCTGCGCCAGACCCTCCAGCTGCAGAATGCCACTCCGGAGACACTCGCCGCAATCAATGACGACCAGGCCACGCCCGCGCAATTGCGTGCCAAACTCGGTGCCAGGGAAAGCGAACTCCAGAATGCACAGATGGAACTACTCAATGTCCGGCGCCGGCTGATGCAAATCGAGGAGACCGCCGCCACCCAGCTTCAGGAACTAACCGACCTGCGTCGGCGTTTCGCAGCCAACAGCCAAGCCGCCGCCGAACAGCTCGCCAACGCCGAATCCACGCGCCAGAAGAACGACCTCCTAACTGCACAAATTTCTGAATTGCAACAGACCGTCGATTCACAGCGGGAACTCCTGGCCAAGTTGGAGACCACCGCCAGCCAGAACGAACAACGCGCGGCAACCGCAGAGGCGCGCATTCTCGCATTGCAAGGCCAGTTGGACGCGGCCACCAAGGCGCGCGAAGGCATCAGCGCCAACGCCGAGGACCTTGAGGAAAATCTGCGTCGCAGCCAAGCCGAAATCGCCGCTCTCAAGCACCAGACCGAATTGGATGCGCAGACGCTCGCAACGGCTCAGCGAACAATCCAAGACTTGCAGGAACGCATTGACGAACTGATGAAGAGCGAGAAGCCCGAGGAGGCAGTCAAAGCCGCCGAGAAGGTTTGGATGGCACAACTTCAAGACCTGCGCAATCAACTGGAGACTTCCACCCACAAGCAGCACGAGCTGGAAGTCGCCCTCATCAAGCGTGAAAACGAGAAGAACGCTTTGGCCGAGGCACTGCGAGAGCAGGAAAAAACCGCCGAACGCCAAAAGGCCATGCTCATTGCCGAACAACGACGGGCAGACACGGCTGAACAACAAAGGGCGTTGTTGGCCGAACAGCAAAATCCGGTCACGCCAGAACCGCTGAAACCGAAGGATAGCGTGGAGTCCCAGCCCGCGGAAATCCCTTCAAATGCCATCCAGACCGTTGCCGCCCAGACCGCCACTGTGCTGTCGCGGCAGGATGCCATCATCCTCCGAGGCTATCTCAGGCAAGGCGTGGATGCCGAGCGGGCCGGCAAGCGAGAGTCCGCCCAATGGAACTACGAGCAGGCGTTGGCAATCCAGCCGGAGAATCCCACTGCGCTCAAGCGCCTTGGCGTACTGGCATACCAGCGCAATGACTTCCCTGAAGCCGCCAGATACCTCACCGCCGCATTCCGGCAAAACCCGGATGACCAAGACATTCTCCTGTCACTCGGCTTCACCATGCTACAGCTCCGCGAGCCTCAGTGGGCACTGGCCTATCTCGCCCGCGCCAACGCCCTCAGACCGCAGGACTTCCAGACGGCGAAGCTCTTCGGCAACGCGCTCAGTTCCATGAAATGGCGAGATGCCGCCGTGAAGCAGCTCACCCGTACCCTTGAACTCCAGCCTTCCGACGCCGAAACCGCCATGACCCTGGCGATGCTCCAGATGACCCGTTCCTCTGAAACGGAAGTAGAAGCCCAACGCGATCCTGTTCACCAAGAGGCGCTGAAGCGCCTCGCCGCCGCCCAGCGCAAACAAGCCCTGGAGTGGTACCGCAAGGCAGTCGAGAATGGCGCCCAGGCAGACCCGCAACTGGAGAAGGAACTCCAAAGACCATAAGGTTCCACCACTTGTTTCATATCCATGAAAGTCACCATAGTCATACCCATTCTGCTAATCATCACGCTGTTCTCTCTTTCCGCGATGGATGCAGAGGTGAGCCGCTACTACGACCTCGCCAAGCAGTTCGAGGTCACCGAGCGCGCCACACCCCCCAAATGGGCAACCCGCTCCAAGCCACCGCTGTTCCGCATCGCCTGGCTCACCGACCTGCATATCACCAACATCGAATCCACCAAAATCAACCACGACGCGTTTGTGTATGTTCGGGATGTCCTCAAGCCGGATGCGGTGGCCATTACCGGAGACAACATCGGTACCAACCCACGCCCCTTCAAGGGCGCCACTCCCACACTGCAACGTCAGCAGGACTTCAAGACCATGCTCAAGAAGGCGTTTGGTGACCTCCCATGTTGGGTCATCCCCGGAGACAATTGGCCTCAGGACTTCAACAAGGTCTTCGGCGCCACCCACTACAGCTTCGATTTCGGTGGCTTCCATTTTATCTTCAATACCGTGGATGTCGTCGGCAAAAGAGACGGCTGCGCCCGATTCTCTGAAACCACCTGGAATTGGCTCCGGAGCGACCTGGCTGCCCACGCCAGCCAGCCCGTCGTTTATCTCCAGCACGAAACCTGCCTCCCGCCATCCTTCTTGGACGCCAATGCGCTCGTCGAACTCTTCAATCAGACGCCGCAGCTGGTGCTTGCGCTCGCCGGACACCTCCACCTCGACCTCGAGTTCACCTCCAGACACTGGGCGCAGTGGGACGGACCATCCATCGGGCGAAGCCATCGCCCTGGCTTCAAGCTTCTCTCCTTCTATCCCGACCAAATCGTCGCAACCAGCATTGAGTGGGACAATGAAACAAAAGCCTTCCGCCCTGTGAATAAATTTCAGCGGGTGAAGATTGCGGAGAACCTGCGGGCTGGTTTACATGCGCTAAAACCCGACGAGGGCGCTGTCGGATACTCCGAACTGCCGCCTGCCCCGCGGACGCTGGACACCCAGCTTGACGCATTGGAGCCCACCATTATGCAGAATGTGAAATCCTTTGGTCTGCGTTATGCAGTCCAGTGTTTTATTTCGGAGTAACACCATGCCGGTCAAATTGCTGAATCTCGCCGATGCCGCGCAGTTCCTCTTGATGGACGAGAAGGTGCTGCGCTCAATGGCAATGGCCGGCGAAGTCCCCTCGGTCATGCAAGGCGCGCGTCTGATGTTCGAGCGCGAAGAGCTGGACAACTGGTACACCAACCGCCTCCTGCATCACCAGCCGCTCAAACAACTGGCACACCCCCCCGCCCAAGAGGTCCTGAACCTGGCGGACTTCTGCCGGCTGGAAACCATGGAGACGGCTTTGGAGGGACGAACCAAGCCTGCTGTCCTAAAATCGCTCACCGCATTGGCGGAACGCTCCGGATTGCTCTACGACCCCGCAGAGTTCTTGGAGAATCTGCGCCAGCGCGAGGAGATAGCATCCACTGCAATGGCAGAGGGCGTCGCGCTTGTCCATCCGGAGAACCGCGATGAATTTCTCTGCGAGGACACCTTTGTCTGCATCGCAAAGGCGCGGACTCCGGTTTTCTTCGGCGAAGAGAACGGCGGGGCAACGGATCTCTTCTTCGTCATCGCGGGACCAGACAGCGAACTGCACTTGCGGCTGCTTTCACGGATCTGCACGCTTATCGCCACCACTCCGATTCTGGCGCAGCTGCGCGAGGCGACCACCCCGGAAGAGATGCTCGCCGCCGTGCAGGAAAAGTAATGTATTGCACAGACTACTACGGTGTCGAAAAATATTCTACGCGCCCGCACGGGCGGGCGAGAGAATAGAAGATATATTACTTTGTTTTCACTTTCGTTCAACCAACCATCATCCCTAACCATGACTACTGAAAACACTGCTGAATCCCCGGCGGCGACCTATGTCCCCGATTTCATGAATAAACTCGTGTCGCTGTGCAAGCGGCGTGGCGTCATCTTCCAGAGTTCCGAAATCTACGGTGGCTTCAATGGCTTCTGGGACTACGGTCCCAACGGCGCTCCCCTGCGCCGAGCCGTCGAACGCGCCTGGTGGAAATACATGGTCGAGGACCGTGACAATGTCGTCGGGCTGGACTCCACCATCATCTGCGCACCGATGGTCTGGAAGGCCTCCGGCCACGTGGACCAGTTCTCCGACCAGATGACCGACTGCAAGGACTGCAAGAAGCGCTGGCGCGTGGACCAGTTGCCTGTGCCTGGCGAATGCCCTGCCTGCGGCAGCCACAACCTCACCGAGCCGCGCGACTTCAACCTGATGATGAAGACCTACGTCGGTCCCGTCTTTGACGAAGAGCACAAAGCCTACCTGCGCGCCGAAACCTGCCAGCCCATCTTCGTGGACTTCAACACCATCCGTGTCGCCACGCGCCAGAAACTCCCCTTCGGCATCGCCCAGACCGGCAAGGCCTTCCGTAACGAGATCAACCCCCGCAACTTCACCTTCCGTTCCCGTGAGTTCATGCAGATGGAGATGGAGTTCTTCTGCGAGGACGAAGGGTCCCTCGACTGGTTCGACTACTGGATGAAACAGCGCTGGGAGTTCTACACCAAGGTTCTGCGCATCCCCGAAAACAAGTTGCGCTGGCACTGGCACGAAAAGCTCGCTCACTACGCCAAGAAGGCCGTGGACATCGAATTCGAGTTCCCCTTCGGATGGGACGAGGTCGAGGGAATCCACCACCGCGGCACCTGGGACATGTCCCAGCACGCCAAATTCTCCGGCGAAGAGGCCGCCTGCAGTGTCTTCAACCCCGACACCAAGGAAGCCCATTACCCCACCGTCGTCGAAACCTCCTGCGGATTGGACCGCATCTGCCTGATGCTCCTCTGCAACGCCTACGAGGAAGACACCGCCGCCACGCAAAAGGCGGACAAGGACGAGGACATCCGTGTCGTCCTCCACCTCCCCGCCAAAATCGCGCCCATCCAGGCCGCCGTCCTCCCGCTCTCTAAGAAACTCGAGGCTCCCACCCGCGAACTCCAGAAGGCTCTGCGCGCTGCTGACATCCGCACCGAATACGACGACACTGGCTCCATCGGCAAACGCTACCGCCGACAGGACGAAATTGGCACGCCATTCTGCGTGACCTACGACTTCGACACCGAGAATGACCACGCCGTGACCGTCCGCGACCGCGACTCGATGCAACAAGAGCGCATAGCCATCCCTGAACTGTCCGGCTATCTCCTTGGTCGGATTAACGCATAGGCATACATTCAGGTTTTTGCAGAACCTCCAACCTCTCACCAGCGGAGGGCGCGCAGAAGCACATCCCTCCCGCCAAATTCCAGCATGAAACTCCGGACCGCCTTCCTCAGCCTTTTGAGTGCCCTGCTGCTGGGCAATGCCATCTGGTGTTATTGTGCCTACAGCAAGGAAGCCGAGGCCAGCAACTCCGCCGAGGTGCTGGACAAGCTCAACCTCCTCATCGACGTAATGCAGCTCCTACGGGAGAACTACGTGGACGAGGAGGCGGTCACCCCTGACCGGCTACTGGAAAATGCGATTATGGGGCTGGCGGGAGAACTTGACCCCTACACCGAGTACATGCCGCCTGAGGCCGCCAGGGAGTTCGCCAAGTATTTCGAGACTGGATCCTTCGGGGGTGTCGGGCTGCAAGTCACCATGAAGAACGGCTGGGTCACCGTCGTCACCACCATCGATGGGACGCCTGCTGCCCGTGCGGGAGTTCTTCCAAATGACCAGGTCGTCGCCATCGACGGAGAGGACATGGCCGGAAAAACCACCGACGAGGTGGTGGCGCTCCTTCGTGGCGAAGTGGACACCGTGGTCGCTGTCACCTTCCGTCGTCCTGACCAAGAAGAGGAAATCACCATAAGGCTGGTGCGTGCCGAAATCCCCCTCACCCGGGTGGACAATGTCCATATCATCGCCGGAACCACCATCGGCTACCTGGGCTTCCACGAGTTCGCCGGCGACGCTCCCCAAGAGTTCGAGAAAGCGCTCCGACAGCTCGTGGAGGAGCAGGCCACCGGGGTCATCATTGACCTGCGCCAGAATCCCGGAGGACTCGTGGACCAGGCCGTCGAGATTTGCAGCATGTTCTTGCCGGACAAGTCGTTGGTTTGCTCCATCGAGGGGCGAAACCCGGAGACCACCATCCGGCACTTCACCGAACGGCGGTATCATTTCCCGGACAACATCCCCGTTGTTCTGCTCATTGACGGCGGAAGCGCCTCGGCTGCCGAAATCCTCTCGCAATGTCTCAAGGACTATGACCGTGTCACCTTGGTAGGAGAGCGAACCTTCGGCAAGGGCATTGTCCAGACCTCCTTTGAGATGCCCCGCGGTGGAATGCTCAAACTCACCATTGCGAAATACTTCACCAAGAGCCGTAAGCCCATTCACCAGCAAGGTATCGAGCCGGATATCCACATCAAGCTCACGCGCGAGGAACACATCCAGCTTTATGATACTTTCAATCGCGAGGAACGCGAAAAACTCGACCGATGCATTCAGGCCGCAGTTGCTTTCATCCAAGGTGGTTGCGTGCTGCCGGACACCCAGGAAGAGCCGGACACCCAGGAAGAGCCGGACACCCAGGAAGAGCCGGACACCCAGGAAGAGCCGGACACCCAGGAATGATTTCTAAAACAACCTCCGCAATTGCTAATTGCTAATTATGACAAGGGTTACCATCGTAGGTGCGGCCGGCCGAATGGGCCGAATGCTTGTCCAGGAAGTGACCAATACTCCGGAACTGACATTGGTCGGAGCCTTGGAATCCGAACAGTGTCCTTTTCTGGGCACCGATGCTTCGCAGCTGGCAGGGCTGCCTGCATCTGGCGTCAAAATCACCGCCGATACGGATGTGGCACTCCAGAAGGCCGACTGTGTGGTGGACTTCACCTTCGCCGCCGCCACGCGAACGCTGGCGCCCAAAGTCGCCGAAAAGGGTGCGGCGATGGTCATCGGCTCCACCGGACTCACTGCCGAAGACATCAAGTTGCTGGATGACTTGGCGGCCAAGGGCGCCCGCATTGTGCAGTCCCCGAACATGTCCGTCGGCGTGAACCTGCTCTTCGCGCTATGCGCACAAGTTGCTCCGTTACTGGGTGATGCATACGACATCGAAGTCGTCGAAATGCACCACAACCAGAAGAAGGACGCACCCTCTGGCACCGCCGAGAAGCTCGGACAGATTCTTGCCAAGGCGCGGGGGCTGAACTACGACACCGACACCCGTCATGGTCGCGTCGGTCTTGTCGGCGCCCGCACCAAGAACGAAATCGGGATGCATTCTCTGCGCGGCGGCGATGTCGTCGGCGACCACACCGTCATCTTCGCCACTGATGGAGAGCGCATCGAACTCACCCACAAGGCCTCCAGCCGCCAGACTTTTGCCAAAGGAGCCATGCGCGCCGTCAAATTCCTCGCCACCGCCCAGCCAGGACGCTACGACATGCAAGACGTCCTGGGACTCAGATATAATCTATAACTTGTTTAATTCAAAACAGTTATAATGCAAATCGACCAATCCAACCGACTCTTCTCAATTCATCCGATCTTCTTGGTAATCAGCGTGGTGATTCATTTGCTGATTGTCCAAGGCATCGTAGTCTATTCGCGTCTTCATCCAACCACCCCGCCACCGGCCATCACCGAAATCATTGAAGTTGCAATGTTCGAGCTGCCGGCGCCTGACGCGCCAGTCATCGAGCCGGAACCGGTGCCCCAGCCTGAACCCGCTCCACTCACTCCCGAACCCGAGCCAGAACCGATTCCGCCGGAACCCGAACCGGAACCGGTGAAAATCGTCGCGCCGGACACTCCAGTGGAGCCGCCGCCGAAGGTGGAAAAGCCCAAGCCAGTCGAAGTTCCGAAGCCCAAGACGCGGGAGGAGCTCATCCGAGAGCGTTTCAAGAACTCCCCAATCAGCCAGGACGACCCGAAGAAACGCGAGGCGGAGCGGAAAGAGGCGGAGCGCCAACGCCGTGAACAGGATGAGGCATTGAAGCGCTTGCAGAAAACCCTGGACAATGTTGCCACCGGCTTCAAGCCAAGTACAATTGCCCCGACCACAACCTCCCATGTCATCGGCGTTTCCGCTGACCAAATGTCCAAATTCAGGCGATATATGAGTAGCTGCGTAACGCCAGAGGTCAACCGGCTTTGGCAGAAGTTGGGTCCCACGGGATTGGAGAACCTCCCGACGCCCGCAACCATCAGCGTGGTAATTGACCCCACTGGCCGCGTCCTCTCCTATATGTTCGCCAAGCGCTCCAACAGCGCGACAGTCAACGACGCCGCCGATGCGCTTGGCAAGGCGTTGATGCAGAAAGGGCTCCCTCCCTTCCGCCAAGTCGGGCTCGCCACCGATGGCAACGCCCCTCTCACCATTGATTTCACTCTGAAATACGAGCGCTGACGACCGCCATGGATCAACCCGCAAAATTGCTCACCCGGCCTGGACTCAAGGTCAAATTGGTTGGACGCAACTTGGACGACCTCCGGCCGTTGCTGGCATCCTACCCCGTGAAACTTCTGGAGCCAGGAGATACGGAAACGCCCGATCTGGTCATCAGCCACGGCGGAGACGGGTCGCTGCTGGGTGCCGAACGCGAATTCCCAGGCATCCCGAAATTCGCCATCCGGGACCGCCGGAACAACCCAAAATGCCCCCAGCACGACGAACAACTGCTGCTCCAAAAACTCTTCTCCGCGAAAATCGACGCCCACTATCTCCCCAAACTGACCGCCACCGCCGAAACCGGTGAATGCCTGGACGGCATCAATGACATCGTCGTCTCCCGCGAAGTCCATCTCGGCGCCATCCGCACCCGCATCCTCGAAAACGGCCGGATCCTGCGTCACCAGGTCATCTCCGACGGCGTGGTCTTCTGCACCGCCTTCGGAAGCACCGGATACTTCCAAAGCATCACCCGCGGCAATTTCCAACGCGGCATCGGAATCGCCTTCAGCAATTCCATGGACGGAGACAGCTTCACGGTTCTCCCCGAGGACGCCGCCCTGGAACTCGAACTCCTCCGCGGACCAGCCTGCGTCGTGGCGGACAACAATCCTCGCATCCTTCACCTCGCCGATGGCGCACGCCTCAAGCTGCGCCTCACCCGGCAGGCGACTCCTGTCTTCGGACTAGATGCCTTCCGCTGCCAAGACTGCTACTTGCTGCGGCGTAACGGCGTGTGATTCCAATCCCAGACGGGAATGGAAACTCCCCCGACCATTTGTTGCTTCACACTCCAACCCCATCCTGCCTATGTCACCAAAAATCTACTGTGTGCTTTTCATGCTACTGTTTGGATACTTGGCCGGAAGCGTCCCCTTCGGATACCTGATAGGACGGCTCAACGGCATTGACATCCGAAAATATGGCAGCCACAACATCGGAGCAACCAATGTGACTCGCGTGCTGGGAGCGGCTAACGGGAGAGTTTGCTTCCTTCTCGACTTCCTGAAGGGCGCACTGCCGGTCATCTTCATCGGATACCGAATCGGCCTCGGTTCACCTATCGGGCAAGGCTGGAGCGGGGTTCTCGTGGCGGCAGGGTGCATCCTTGGGCACATGTATCCTTGCTGGCTTAACTTCAAAGGTGGAAAGGGTGTGGCAACCAGCATCGGCGCGCTTATCGCGCTCGCCTTCTGGCCCGTCATCATCGCGCTGGTGGTATGGTATCTGGTTTTTCGTAAAACCAAAATCGTCTCCTTGGCCAGCCTCGCCACCGCCGCCACCACCCCCATTGCCGCACTCATCCTCAACCTCTTTGGCTGGTCACACACCCCATGGGTTATCATTCTGCTCATGTTCGGAGTCGCCGCCTTCATCTTCTGGAGACACCGCGAAAACATCCAACGCCTCATGAACGGCCAGGAGAATGGTTTCAAGAAATAACACACAATTCTTTAAAACAAATAAGTTACATCTACATTATGGAAGCTCAGGCACAAACTCCCGCCACCGCGCAGGAAACCACCGCCCAGGATTTGGGCAATGTCATTGCACAGCGCAGAGCCAAGGTCGAAACGATGCGCGCCGCCGGCAAAAACCTCTATGGCCATCGGGTTGACGACTTGACCGCCACCGCGCAGATTCGCGCGGAGTTCGTCCCACCCGCCGAAGGCGAAGAACCCTCTGCCACGCCGAAAATCTATCGCGTCGCAGGTCGCATGATGGCGCGGCGCATCATGGGCAAGGCGTTGTTCGCAAACCTCAAGGACGAATCAGGCGCGATGCAGTTCTACATGCAGCGCGACGAAGTCGGCGTGGAGGCCTATCAGGAATTCAAGCAGCTCGACCTGGGCGACATCATCCTCATCGAGGGCTTTGCCTTTGTCACCCGTACCGGCGAACTCTCCATCCACGTCAAGCGCTACGAGCTGCTCTCCAAGTCGCTCCTTCCGCTCCCCGAAAAATTCCACGGCCTGCAGGACCAGGAGCAGCGCTACCGCCAGCGCTATGTTGACCTCATCTGCAACGACGACTCCCGGCACGTCCTCGCCATGCGCTCCAAGATTATCCAGGCCTGCCGCGAATTCCTGCTGAAGCGCGGCTTCATGGAGGTCGAGACGCCCATCCTCCAGACGCTCGCCGGCGGCGCCGCCGCACGCCCCTTCAAGACGCATTTCAACGCGTTGAACATCCCGATGTACATGCGCATCGCTCCGGAACTCTACCTCAAGCGCCTGATTGTCGGCGGTTTCGAGAAGGTCTTCGAGATTGGCCGCGACTTCCGCAACGAGGGCATGGACCACAAGCATAACCCCGAATTCACTGTGCTGGAGCTCTATCAGGCCTACTCCGACTGCCAGGGCATGATGGAAATCATGGAGTCCATGATCACCACCGTCGCCCAACAGACCATCGGAACCCTCGTCATCAAAGGCGAAGACGGTCATGAAATCAACCTCGCCAGCCCCTGGCGGAGAGTCTCTTTCCATGAACTGCTCGAGGAGAAGATGGGCGCCGACTGGTGGAGTCTATCCCTCGACGAACAGCGCACCAAGGCCAAGGCCCTCGGACTTGAAATTACCGACGACATGGACGCCTTCCATGTCTCCCACGAAATCTACGACCGCCTCATCGAGGACACCCTCATCCAGCCCACCTTCGTCACCCGCCTCCCCGCCTACCTCGTGCCGCTCGCAAAGCGCTGCCCCGACAACCCCGAGCTCGTCGATGTCTATGAACTCGAAATCGACGGCCGCGAGATGTGCCCCGGATACACCGAACTCAACGACCCCATCGACCAACGTTCGCGCTTCGCCGCGCAGCTGGTCGGCCGCGCCGACGCCGAAGGCGAAGTGGACCGCATCGACGAGGATTTCCTTACCGCCCTTGAATATGGCATGCCGCCCACCGGCGGACTTGGCCTGGGCATGGACCGACTCGTGATGCTGCTCACTGGCACCGAGTCCATCCGCGATGTCATCCTCTTCCCCGCCATGAAACCGAAATAAGCCCCCCGCCCCATTCTCATCCTGTAGCAACCCCCTTTTCGGGGTTGCGTTCTCAGGGGTTGCGAAAGGCGTCGGCGCGCCCCGTAATAAAATTATAATCAAATGATTACACCGCAAGAATTTGTATTATTATTCAATACCTTGGAGCAGAACCTCTCCCAGGTCATTGAGGGAAAATCCGAGGTCATCCGACGCGTTCTCACCACCCTCTTCGCAGAAGGTCATCTGCTTCTGGAGGACCTCCCCGGTGTCGGCAAGACCCGCCTGGCTCAGGCGCTGGCACGCACCATGGACGCCACCTGCCGTCGCATCCAGTTCACGCCGGACATGCTTCCCAACGACATCATCGGCGTGAGCATCTACAACGACGGCGAGCGGGCATTCCAGTTCATGCCGGGTCCCGTCTTTGCGAACATCGTTTTGGCGGATGAAATTAACCGCGGCACCCCGCGCGTGCAGTCCAGTCTCCTGGAGGCGATGTCGGAACGCGCGGTCACGGTCGATGGCCAGACCCATCTTCTGCCACGGCCCTTCTTTGTGATTGCCACGCAGAACCCCGTGGAGTTCCACGGCACCTACCCACTGCCGGAAGCACAGGTGGACCGTTTTCTGATGCGGCTTTCTCTCGGTTATCCGGATTTCGCCACCGAGAAGGCCATCCTGGAGCATCAACAGACTGCAGATCCGCTGGAGAATATCTCGCCAGTCGCCACGGCAGAAGAGATTGCGGCGGCCCAAGCATTTGTGCGTACCATCCATGCCTCCGAACGGCTGAAGGACTACCTGGTCACGGTTGTCCATGAAACCCGCAAGCATCCCGCATTCCTCTACGGTGCCAGCCCCCGCGCCGCGCTGGCGCTTTTGCGCGCCGCGCAGTGCCACGCCGCCGCTCAAGAACGCAACTACGTATTGCCTCGCGACGTGAGGGACCTCGCGCCGGATGTCCTCGCACATCGATTGCCGCTTCGCAATCAGGCACGTGCGCAATGGCATGACTCCCGCGAGGTCCTGGCGGAACTTCTCGCGAAGCTTCCAATGCAACGCTGGGAAGAATAGTTATCCTTTCATTTCGTGCATTTACCCATCTATGCACTTTCTCCTTCCAACTGGCCGCGGCTGGCTGGTCCTGGTCATCCATCTGCTTTGCTTGGCGATGGCCTTCATCAACCAGACCATCTTCACGTTGGTAATCGCATGCATCTGCCTGGCGACTCTGATTGCCAGCTTCTTCTGCGCCCTTTTCTGCCTCCACGGGATCGAAATGTGGCGCGCCCCCGCCAGTGACGCCCAAGTCGGCTGTTCCCTTGAACTGCCCCTGGTCATCCGCAATTGTCGCTCCTGGAGACGACAACAGATGGTGGTTTTCGAGCAGCTCCCCTTCGCCGCCGATGGATGGCATAAGCAAATCGTACCCGGCTTGGCAAGCCGTCAAGAATATCGCCTGCGGCGGACAACCCATGCCGTGCGACGCGGACTTTTCAGACTCTCGCGCGTCATCTTGCGCTCTGGAGACCCCGCCGGACTTTTCCGACGCGAAAAATACTTCGATTTGCCTGAAGAACTACTCGTCCTCCCGGCCATTCGACCACTTCCGGAACTCCATTTCGAGGAAACCGCCTCGTCTGCCGTCACCGCAGACCATTCCATCACCCGCGTCGGCGCCAGCCAGGAGTTCTATGGCATCCGCGAATACCGCACCACTGACGGCATCCGCTTCATCAACTGGCGCGCCACTGCACGGCATCGCAAACTGATGGTCAATGAGTTCGAACGCAATGCCCATGCCGCCGTGGCGTTGCTGCTGGATCTGCCGAAAGATTTCGCCGGCAGCGGCGACCACTCCAATCTCGAATACCTCGTCGCCACCGCCGCATCGCTGGTCGCCCAGTTTGCCGAGCGCTTTTGCACATTGGGCTTCGCCGCCGGAGGCGACCAATCCCGGCTGGTCTTGCCCGACGAGGCGACCACCCTCCGCCAACGCCTGATGCGCGAACTCGCGCTTCTTCAACCGGGCGACGTCCCGCTGGCCACTGCTTTGGAGGAATTGCTTCCGAGACTGCTTCCGCACACGCTTGTCATCTGCTTGAGCCTTAGCGAGAACATCGACCTTGCCGTAACGCTGACCGGTCTGGTTCAAGCCAGCATGGAAGTGCGATGGAGTTGCGCCTCGCCACAGGATTTCCCTGGCCAGCTCACCCGCATTGCCCGTCAGGCCGCCAAACATCCAACGCCTCTTCCAAATGGACTGCTTGCCCCCGTGAGGCTCTTCCCCAAAATGACCTGCGGGTTCTGACCCCCACTCCATCCTGTGGCAATCCCCTAGCGGGGTTGTGTCTTCCCACCTCCTATTTTTCATCTCCCTTGGATTCCATTCTCGAAAATCTGACTCAGCCGCAACTGGAAGCCGTCACCCACCGCGACGGTCCGATGATTGTGATTGCGGGCGCGGGTTCCGGCAAAACCCGCGTGGTCACCCGCCGGATTGCCTGGCTCATCAGCCAGGGCGTCTGGCCCAGCCAGATTCTTGCCATGACCTTCACCAACAAAGCCGCCCGGGAGATGCGCGAGCGAGTCGAGACCTTGGTTGGGCAGGCTCCACGCAGCATCGGAACCTTTCATGGGTGCTGCGCCAGATTCCTGCGAAGAGACATCGACAAGCTCGACTGCGGACGCACCCGCGACTTCACCATCTACGACGACGAAGAACAGAAGACCATCCTCAAACAATGCATCAAGGCTGCCGGTAAAATTCCCCGTGGCCTGACACCGTCCCTTCTCTCCACTGCCATCTCAAATAGCAAAAATGGTCGAAAGTCTCTCGCAGCGGCGCTGGAGGACGACGACTACCTGGACCTCCTGCCCGTCATCGAGAAAATCGCCGACGACTACGAAAAGCGCCTCCAGGAGTGCAACGCCGTGGACTTCGATGACCTTCTGCTCCTCACCGTCCGGCTCCTCGAGGAGGTCCCCGGCATGGCGGATATCTACCACAACCGTTTCCGATACCTGCTGGTGGACGAATACCAGGACACCAACCACCTTCAGTACCAGCTGATTATGCGGCTGGCCAACGAGGAGCAGAATGTCCACGTCACCGGCGACCCCGATCAGAGCATCTACTCCTGGCGAGGTGCCGACTACCACAACATCATGTCCTTCACCCAGGACTTCCCCAACGCAAAACTGGTCAAGCTTGAACAGAACTACCGCTCCACCCCGACCATCCTAAACGCCGCCAACTCCGTCATCGAGAACAATTCCCGACGGATTCCGAAAGAACTCTTCACCGAGAATGCCGACGGTCGGCTCATCACCGAGCTCCTCGCCCACACCGATCGCCACGAAGCAGAGTGGATCGTGCGCAAAATCCGACGGCTACGCCAGAATGGCCATTCTTGGCGGGATTGCGCGGTTTTCTATCGCACCAACGCCCAGTCCCGCGTCCTCGAAGAAGCCTTCGTCAAGGCGGGCATGCCCTATCAGCTCCTCGGAGGAGTGCGCTTCTACGAGCGCAAGGAAATCAAGGACTTTCTGGCGTTGCTGCGCATCAAGGTCAACCCCAGCGACGCCATCGCGTTCGAACGCGTATTCGCCAACTTCCCCGTCTGCGAAGGACTTGGGGGAAAGGCCCTCGCGGAACTCCAGAATGCGGCCGCCTTTGCCCGCCAGCCAGTTGTCACCTATACCGCATCCGAGGCGTATCGCGCCGGCCTCAAGGGGCGAAGCCAGAAGACCGAGCGGCTCCGGCGGCTCTCCAATTGGCTCCGCCAACTGCTGGATGCTCCAACCACACCGGTCGCCGCCGCCGTCCAGGAAATCGAGCGGTTCACCGATTTCACGCGGCAGCTCGAACTGCAACACGGCCAGGACAATCTTCTCGAGCGACGCGAAAATGTCCAGAGCTTCCTGGAACGCGCCCAGAACTTCACCAATGACAACCCGGAGGCCGACCTCGCCGCATTCCTGGAGGACGTCGCCCTCGTCGCGGACGTCGACAGCCATGACCCCCAGGCGGACGGCGTGGTCCTGATGACGCTTCATTCCTCCAAGGGTCTCGAATTTCCGTATGTCTTCATTGCAGGAGTGGAGGAAGGCGTTCTCCCGCACGCCCGGGCCACCGCACGCCCAGGCGCCTTGGACGAGGACCTTGACCAACTTGAAGAGGAACGTCGGCTCTTTTATGTGGGAATCACACGCGCCCGACGAGCAGTCTATCTAAGCCATGTCGCACTGCGGTTCCAATATGGCGGATACAAGCCCTCCTCGCCCAGTCGGTTCCTGGAGGAAATCCCCCCCAGCCTCGTGCGCCGATTCCTTTATCGCAACGGCGACGAAATCCCCATGCGCTGACGACAAATTCTCTTCAAATATCCCCCGCCAAAGAGGAAATCGGGCGGGGAGAGATTATATTAAAACACTCACTCTTTTTCGGAAAACATCATGGCTCCCAAACGCTTCATCTCTATTCCGCTCACCGCCGAACTCACTCAGATATTGCGTGATATTCTCGGCGCCTTTGGGCAAGCGGTTTCCGCCAATGACCTACACTGTGTCCTCGCGGCAATGAACGCGCCATTGTTCGCACCCTTCCGGCATACCCGCGTCGAAGCCGTCAAGGAACTTCTCGATGCGCTCGTTGCCCAGGAGGAAATCCAACGCACCGCCAATGGCGAATTTCAGGTCCCGCCGCTGGACAGGGATGACCTCAGGAAAATCTTCGCCCAGCCGACCTACGTCCATCTCGCCACCGCCATTTCACAGGCGATACCCATTGCCCCGAACCAGCCGGCGGAAACGCGCGCAAAGTATCTCCAGCGTGATTTCCGCAACGCCTTCTACGCCCAAGACATTTCCTTGCTCAACAACTCCCTCCGGGTCCTCCAAAACCTCTATTCCAATGACCTGGTGGATTGCTCCTGGTTCGATTTCCTTGTGAACGAACCCGTCGAGTGGTTCCGGCAACTCCCTGACACTTTCCTGGCCGCCTTCGGCTGGCAGTATCTTCCCGCCGCAATGATTTCCCTGAGACCGATCCATTCCTTCGTCGGGGTTCTCTACGAACGGCTCGCGGCCATGCCGCCACAGGTCATCTGCTTCCTCATCGACTATGCCATCCTCTGCGGAGACTGGCAAATCATCCCGAAGCTGCTCCGGCAGCTCCCGCAGGGCGCCGCCCCCCGAGTGACCCGAGTCGCCTGCATTCGATTCTTGACGGGGCGCGACGACGAGGCGGTCGGACTCTTCATCGACGCGCTTGAGAGCCTGCGCCGTGAAACCGACTCACACCATGCGTATTTCCGCTCCATCAGCGGACTCTTCCTGGTTTTCGCGCAACTGCGGCAGAACACCACCGAGACGCTAACTGGAGCCTCTCAGTACGCCCAATTGGGCGTGAGCGAGCAAACCCCCTTCACCGAACTCTACCGCATGCTCGATGTGTTCGCGCGCAGCCGTGCCATGCCCCAGCTCACATTCGATGCGCCAAAATGGATGCTCACGCTTCCGCTCGCGGACTGCCTCTCGTGCATCGTCCAATATTGGATGACTGGCGATCTCAATGACGAACAGCAACGCTTGCTGAGCCAATTGGAAGCCCTTGCCGCACAAGGAAATTATAAATGGCTTGCCGAGGAGTGCGCCGAATTGCGCCAACGCCTCGCGACCACCCGGAGCAAGGTCCCGGCACAATGCCATCCGGGCAATCTGCCGTTCCTCTTGGACTGCATTCCCAACGAAAACAGCTGGAACGAACGCTACGGCCGCATCGCTCGGACCATGAACGACCTCCCGCTGCGTAGCGCGCACCGGCTTGCATGGCAAATCAAATTCGACCAGGCACACGGCGCACCCATCGTTCGCCCAATCGAACAACACGCCGGAAAAAGCGGCCACTGGTCGCGAGGCCGACGCTTTATTGGCTATCAGAAAAACTGTTTCGCCACAGCAGGCATTCTGGCCGAGGACATCAATTTCGGCATCGAATTGACCTCGCAGGACAAATTTGCGTGCGATGTGCTCCACAACCTCGAGGAGTTCCTGCGCCAATCACCCCCGCCGTCCCCCGACGCTGTCCAATCCGCCACCGCACAGCTGCTTCAGGCGCTTATCGGCCATCCGCATCTTATCCTGGATTCTGCGGACAACCGCGCGGCCACCTGCGTGCGCGCCACTCCGCATATCCATATTTCAAAAAACCTCAACTCTCTGCGTTACAACCTCTTGCCTGCACCACCAGCCCAGGGGAACCTCTTGGCACAACTCGAAAACGGCTGTATCGTCGCCGTCTATGAATTCTCCCTGGAAATGCGGAAACTCTGCATGCTTCTGGGCGATGACTTCCAGGTTCCTCTCGACGCACCGGAGAATCATTCCTTCATTGGTCGGATAATGCAGAACTTCAACATTGTCTCCGACATCCCGCTGCCCCTTCCCGAATTTACGCCCACCCCGACACCTACCACGCCTACACTCCGGCTGATTCCGCAGGATCGCGGACTCAAGGTTGAACTCTTGATCAACCCCTTCCCCACCAACAACGACTTCTATGCGCCAGGCGAGGGTCCCGTCGAGATGATCTGCCGACGACAGCAGCGGCTTCTCAGGCTGGTCCGCGATCCCGAAAGCGAGCGCAAGGCCGCCCAGGAACTCATCGACAATTGCCCGCAACTTACCGAAGCCAACAAAAAGGCGCCTTGGAGTTGGTCGCTGGAAGGCGCCGACTGCTACGAACTGTCGCTCCAGCTCCATTCCCTCGTGGACCGCTGCCGTATCCAGTGGCCCGAGGAACACCGATATCTCTGTCGGCGCACTCTCAGCTTGGGCAACGTCTCCCTGAGCACCCAAAGCTACCAGTCGTGGTTTGCCATTGACGGCGAGGCGCAACTGGAAGACTCGGCGGGAACGGTCAGTCTCAGCGAACTGATTCAAATCGTCAATGAAAAGAAACGCTTCGTCGAATTGAGCGACGGGCAGGTGGTCGCACTTTCCGAATCCCTCCGACGGCAACTCGAAAAACTCAGCCGAACCGGTGAACTCACCAGCAGTGAAGACGGGAAGGGGATGCGCCTCCAGGTCTGTCGGTTCTTGGTGCCATTCATTGCCAACGAGTTGAATGAATTCCCCATCATCGGGAAGTCTCCCGAATACACCAGCTGGATTCAGCAGTATGACGAGGCGATGCAAATCACTCCGCCAACGCCCAAGGGGCTCAAGGCCACCCTGCGACCATATCAGCGGGAGGGCTTCCTCTGGCTCGCCCGGCTCGACCAGGCGCACGCCGGAGCCTGTCTGGCGGATGACATGGGACTCGGCAAGACGCTCCAGGCCATCTCGCTGATGCTCGCACGAGCAAACGAAGGCCCCTGCCTGGTTGTTGCGCCGACCTCGGTCTGCGCCAACTGGATCTCTGAAATCCAGCGTTTTGCGCCGTCTTTGGAATGCAGCGTCTTCGGCGGCGGAAATCGTATCCAGACCTTCAAGCGCCTCAAGGCAGGACAGGTACTCGTGACCAGCTACGGACTCCTCCAAAGCGAAAATGCGTCTTTCCGTAAAATCCATTGGCGTGTCGTGGTACTCGACGAGGCACAGGCCATCAAGAACTCCCATGCCAAGCGCTCCAAGGCCGCCCTTGAAATTAATGCGGATTTCCGTATCGTGACCACCGGAACACCGGTGGAAAACAACCTCACCGAACTCTGGTCCATCTTCAATTTCATCCTTCCAGGACTCCTCGGTTCACGCGAAAACTTCCAGCGACGTTTCGCCGCGCCAATCGAACACGACGAAAACCATGATGCCGCACTGCACCTGCGCAACATCGTCAGCCCATTCTTGTTGCGACGCCGCAAGGACCAGGTGCTCTCCGAACTGCCGCCCAAGGAGGACATCGATTATCTCGTCGAACTGTCGCCAGAGGAGAAGGAGTTCTATAATAAACTGAGAGTAAGCATATTAAATGACCTTGAAGCACACCAGGAAAGCGACAACCAGCGGCATATCCGCGTGCTGGCGGGAATCACCAAGCTCCGGCTCGCCGTGGACCACCCAAGCCTCGTCGATGGAGGCGCCAACCTGCCCGGCTCCAAGCTCGATGCCTTCATGGCACTGCTGAGGCAAGTCCTGGCAAATGGTCATAAGGTTCTTGTGTTTAGCCAGTTTGTTAAATTCTTGTCCATCGTTGGAACGACTTTGGACAACGCCGGGATAGCCTACGAATACCTCGACGGCGGGCAGTCCACCCGCGAGCGCACCGCCGCCGTCAAGAATTTCCAGGAAGGCAATACGCCGGTTTTCCTCATCAGCCTCAAGGCAGGCGGCCTTGGACTCAACCTCACCCAGGCCGATTATGTCATCCACCTCGACTCCTGGTGGAACCCTGCCGTCGAAAACCAGGCCTCCGACCGCGCACATCGGCTTGGGCAGGACAAGAAGGTCACCATCTACCACCTCCAGACCGCCCACACCATCGAGGACAAGATCAAGGCACTCCACCAGCGCAAGCGCGATCTGGCAGATCAGCTTCTCTCCGAAAGCGATACCATCAAAACCAAATCCCTTGAGGAACTTCTCCGACTCCTTCGAGAGGAGTAGCGCCTTCAGCGGAGTCCCGCATGCAACCACTGATTGTCCTAGACTTTGACGGAGTCATCTGCGACTCCGCGCCGGAAAACGCCGCCACTGCCTGGCGAGTCTGCCAGTTCCTGTGGCCGGAGCGTTTCCCGGCGGGACATGTTCCGGCGGAGGCGATTCCGCGCTTCTGCAACGTCCGCCCGTATATGGAGACTGGCTACCAGGCCATTCTGATGACGCGGCTGATGCAGGAAAATGCGCCTGTCGAGCAATACACCACATGTCTGACGGAATATCAGGCGCGCAATTTGGCTCGGCTGGGACTGACCAAGCCCGAACTTCAGCAACTCTTCGGTGCCGAACGTGACCAATGGATCGCCACGGACCTGGACGGCTGGCTCTCTTATAATAGGTATTATCCGGGCGCAACAGAGGCGCTCCGGCTCCTGGCCCGAGCCGCCCGCGTCGTCATCCTTACCACCAAGGAACGGCGCTTTGTTCAGCAACTGATGCTCCGCGAAGGCATCGAATTTGCCGCCACGGACATCTATGGCCTCCATGAAATCAAGAACAAGGAAACCACCCTCGCCCAGTTCGTGTCGAGCGGAGAATACTCCTCCGTCACTTTCGTCGAAGACCGCCTCGCCACTCTTCAGCGGATGCTTCCAGTGCCAGCCCTCGCTGGCGTGCGCCTCGCCTACGCGACATGGGGCTACACCACTCCGGAACAACGGGCCGAGGCCACCCGCGAACCTCGCATTGCCTGCTTGGCTGCCCCCGTCGAACTTACCACGCTGTCCTGACCAACCAGAGGTACGGGGCATTGCCCTGCCTCGGCTTTCAACCGTTAGCGGATGGAGTTCTGCCCCTTAGCAACAGTGCCGAATACGCACCATCGTGTTCTTGCGTCGGATAAAGTTGCTCTTCGACAGCCAAGGTAAATTCCGGATGACGCATCAGAAATCCGTGCACCTGCTTCGCATTCTCCTCCTCCTCGATGCTGCAGGTGCTGTAAACCAGACGGCCGCCGGGACGCACCAGAGTACAGCTGCCCTCCAGAATCCGCTTCTGCTCCAATACCAGACGGTTCAACTCCGCCTCCGCAAAATTCCATCGGACATCCGGACGCCGCCGAATCACCCCCGTGTTCGAACACGGCACATCCAGCAACAACCCATCCAGCGAGCCAGCCGGCAACTTCGGGCGCTCCGCATTCTGCTTCTCAATCCGAACATTCGGAAAACCCAAGAGGTTCTCACGCAAGCGTCCAAGACGTTGCTCGGAAGCATCGCACGAATATAGAACTCCTTTGCGATCAAGAAGTTCTGCTAAAATCAAGGATTTCCCCCCCGGCGCGGCGCACAAATCCGCGATGGTCTCGCCCGGTTTAGCCCCTAACATCAGCGGCGCCATCAGCGTCGAGGCATCCTGGAGGTAATACTCCGCGGGATTGAACTCCTCCGATGACTCCGTTACGAATTCCATGACCTCGACTGGCCAGGTCACGCTTGCACCTCGGAAACATCCGCGCCGCCGGCCCGTGACCTTCGCCGGCTCCTTCAGCAACATCGCAATTTCGTCCACCCATGCCTCGCCATGGACGTTCTTCCAACGCTGGTAAAGCGCCTCTGGCAATTCGCACTTCACCGATGCTGGCGCATTGCCAAGCCACGGGTATTGCTGAGAATCGTCTAATATCCTGCGAACAAGGGCATTGAGAAAATTCGCCTCGCCGCGGGAAAAGCGCCGTTTCGCCTCGTCCACCATCACCGAGACCGCCACCGCAGGCGGCAGCGCATCCAGCGCCAGGCTCTCCGTCAGTGCCCACCGCAAGAGCCATTTCAGCTCCGGACGAATCTTCTTGCAGTGCGTCGCCACCAGCCAGTCGAAGCCCGCGCGATGGCGGTTCATGGTGAACCAAAGGTTCTTCACCAGCGGCGTGGCGCCATCCAGCGCCACCTCGCCGGGATGACGGCCGCTGGTCGCTATCGTCAGAAAATCCCGCAGGCTACGCTGGGCTGTGGTCAAAACGCTTTGGTCTTTTTCCGGCTTCATTGTTTTGATGGAGTATAGTAAGTTCTCGTACCTGAATCATAATTTAATCACTATTGGAGAAACTCCCATGAAAAAAATCGTCTTTCTTCTGCTTTGCCTCGCCCTTGCGTTCAGTGTGAACGCCCAGCAGCAACCCGCCCAGCAACGCAACGCCGCCGCACTGCTTCAGCAGGCACTCGCTGTCGCCGCAGGCTTACAAGCCGATGTCAATATGCTAAAGGACGAGACCACCCGGCTCAATCTCCGTATCGAGGCGCTCGAACAGGAACTCGCCGAACGCGACCAGAAAATCGCCCGGCTCGAAAGCCTCTGCGCCGCCCAGAGCAACCAGATGCAGGCTCAAGAAAAACAGTGGAACAACCGCATCACCGCACTGCAAAACGCCATGGAAGCGGATCGCCAGAATATCCAAAAGCAGCTCCAGCAACTCAGTAAAGACCTCAGCAAGGACCTCGCCGCCGCCGTCAAGGCCGCTACTCCGTCCCCCCAGAGCACCAAGACCTCCACGCCAAAATACACCGGGCAGACCCGCGATTTCAAAGTCGAGTCAGGAGACACCCTCGGCTCCATCGCCAAGGCATTGGGATGCACCGTGCAAGACCTCGTTGAACTCAACAACCTCAAATCCGCCGATGCCATCATTCGCGTGGGCCAAATCCTCAAAGTGCCGTCAAAATAACAAGTTAATTGATTTATAATAAACAAGTTATATCTTTTTACCATGCCGGAACCCCCTGTGACCAACCCCGCCGTTCCTCCCGCCGTCCAGCCTCAGAAAGGGCACACCGGCTATGTTGCACTCCTCGGTCGTCCCAACACCGGCAAGTCCACCTTCCTGAACACCGTGTTGGGCTGCCACCTGGCCGCCGTCTCCGCCAAGCCTCAGACTACCCGCAAGTCCATGCTTGGCATCTACAACGATGCGGACTCCCAAATCATCTTCCTGGACGCGCCTGGCGTGCATCCCTACCACATCGCCCTTGACGAGGCAATGTCCGAAGCGGTCAGCAAAGTGACGTCCGACGCGGACATCATCGTCTGTCTTATCGACCCCACCCGCGCCCCCGGCCAGGAGGACAGCATGGTCGCCGAAATCGCCTCCGCTTGCGCCAAGCCGGTATTGTTGGTTCTGAACAAGACCGACGTGAGTACCCCGGCCCAACGGCAAACCAGCCTTGACTTCTACCAGCAACGTTTCCAGAATGCCGAGACTTATCTGATGACCGCCAGCGACGCCGCCAGCGCACAGGGGCTCATTGACCGCATCAAGGCACTTCTCCCCATCGACATCTATCTCTATGACCGAGAGGAAGTCACCACCGCCTACGAACGCGACATCGCCGCCGAACTCATCCGGGAAACCATCCTGGAGAAACTCCACGACGAAATTCCGCACTGCATCGCGGTCACCGTGGACTCCTGGAAGACGATGGCCGAGAATGACTTCCTTGTCCGCGCCACGCTGATCTTGGAACGCGAGGCGCACAAGGGCATCGTCATCGGGCGCGGAGGCGCAATGATTAAGGCCATCCGCCGCGCCTCTCAGCAGAAAATCTCCGAACTCTGCCAGGGCGCGAACATCACCCTCGAACTCACCATCAAGGTAATCCCTAATTGGCGCAAGCACAAGCAATTCCTGAAAGACATCCGGCTCTGGGAATAGCCGGAAGCCTCTTCCGCGCCCTGGACCGTCTTGTGGCACCGCCGCTCTGCCTCGTCTGCGGACAGGCTATCGCGCAGGCTTCCGACGGCACCGCTGGACTCTGCGAAGCCTGCGAAGCCGTACTCCCGCAATTCCCCGCCGAACACCGATGTGCGCTCTGTGGCGGGTTGAATGACACCGCGCTGGAGGTCTGCCACGAATGCGCCACCACCCCGCGCCCCTGGCAGTGTGGCGTCACCGTGTTTCCCTATCAGGGAGCGGCAGGCGACCTCGTGCGAGACTACAAATATCACCGAGCCACCGCATACGCGCCCTATTTTGCCCGCGCCATCGCCCGACAGTGGCGTAACGCCGAGCCATTGGTTCATCCCGACTGCATCGTGCCCATCCCCTTGCATTGGCTTCGGCGGCTTCAGCGGGGTTTCAACCAGGCTGAATTAATCGCCAAATTCCTCGCAAAGGAGCTCGGCATCCCCTGCATCACACCCCTTAAGAGGAACCGCCAAACCGGTCACCAAGCTCGCCTGGACGCCGAGGCCCGCCTGCGCAATCTCCGCCGCGCCTTCTGCGTTCCGCCGAGGCTGGCACCCCAAATCGCGGACCGCACC